>NZ_JALIGE010000066.1:0-117510 GCF_024764835.1 Scandinavium hiltneri
GAGTAGGACAAATCCGTCGGGAACGGATTTGCACTGCACGCAGTGCAGCCCGAAGGGGCCGGGCAGGAAGCCCGGCATACAACAGCCAGGCATCAAACAAGTCAGAAACCCCGACCGAAAGGCCGGGGTTTTTTGCGTTTATGCGTCATAAAATTCCTGCATGATCTCTGCGTTCTCAATATTGATCCCGATTAACGCTCCCGCTAAAAATTTATCAGACTCGCTGCTGCGCTACCCATTGCTCAACAAAATCAGCTATCTGATTGATATTATTAAGATCCAATAATGGGCAAAGCGTATCAATCGGTGTGTCACTGGCAATGGCTACTACATATTCGTCGAGAGTAAGTTCTTCAATCGTGTGAGACGCACCTTGTCGGAAGAGCATTATTTTCGCGACAGGCTCGTGTTTAAAACCCTCAACCAGCACCAGATCCAGCGTTGAAAGATCCATGCGGCTAACCAGATACTGCAAATCAGGCTCTTCAGCTTCTGGCGTTTCCGTCATTAATGCCCAGCGCTGTGCACTGGCTACCAGCGTTTGGGCGGCTCCTGCCTTGCGCAGTTCATAGCTGTCTTTCCCTGGCGTGTCGACATCCATCCGATGATGAGTATGTTTGATTAGTCCTGGGCGCAAATTGCGAGCACACAGTTCCGTGATCAGCGCTTTCAATAAGGTCGTTTTTCCCGTACCGCTCCACGCGGAAATAGCCAGAACCGGCGTCATAATTTCACCTGCATGTTTTGCAAATCGTCGAGCGTATTCACGTTGATAAATGCAGCTTTGGCATCGCTAAAATCAACGCGATGACCACCACACTGCTGAAGAAAGACCATCACCCGGCGTTCTCCGGTCTCGAGATATTTTTCCAGGGCCGGGACTACGCTGCGGTGAATGAGAGAAACAGCGGGATGATCGCGTTCACCGTCGTATGCCCATACCACCGGTGATAGAGCTTTAAACTGCAAAAAACGATCGGTCAGAAATGTAGGGACAAAGGGCGTATCGCACGGGCAAAACAGAAACCACTCGCCCGGTAATTGCTGCATTGCAGAGAGCATTCCTGCAAGAGGACCGGGGTAATCCGGTAAAGTGTCCTCCACGACGACATGGCCATGGGAACGGTAAATCTCCAGGGAACGATTAGCGCTGACAGCCAGCGTTTCTGTTTGTGCTGAAAGCGTAGCGGCGACGTATTGCCACAGCGGAATACCGTTAAGTTTCTGTAATCCTTTATCGATACCGCCCATTCGGCTTGCCTTTCCGCCCGCCAGCACGACGCCAGTTATCTCCTGATGCTGATTCACGAATATCGCCTCTTTTATTGTGGGTTTGACCCTGCTAACGTGTGACTGTTAAGCGTAAGGAGCAAATAAATGAAATGTAAACGTCTGAACGAAGTGATTGAGCTTCTCCAGCCAGCCTGGCAAAAAGAGCCCGAGCTGAATCTGATGCAATTCTTACAGAAACTGGCGAAGGAGTCAGGTTTTGACGGTGAGCTGACGGATCTTTCCGATGATATTCTGATTTATCATCTGAAAATGCGCGATTCCGCGAAAGATGCCGCTATCCCGGGCATTAAGAAAGATTATGAAGAAGATTTTAAAACCGCACTGCTCCGCGCTCGTGGTGTAATTAAAGAGTAAAAGCTTGTAAGAGGTGCGACCGAAAAGGCTGTGAAATGATATCCTGAATTATTCGCAGTAATTTCCGGATAATCGGATGAACGATAAGGCTTTTACTTTCCAGACTCTACACCCGGATACCATCGTTGATGCACTTTTTGATCAGGGTATTCGGGTGGATTCAGGTTTGACTCCACTCAACAGCTACGAGAACCGCGTCTGGCAATTTCAGGATGAAGACCGACGTCGCTTCGTCGTGAAATTCTATCGTCCACAGCGCTGGTCCGCAGACCAAATCCTTGAAGAGCACCAGTTCGCGCAGGACTTACAGGCCGATGATGTGCCTGTTGCGGCACCGATTGCATTTGAGGGTGAAACACTGCTGAGCCAACAAGGGTTTTCCTTTGCGGTTTTCCCAAGCGTCGGCGGACGTCAGTTTGAACCTGATAATCTCGACCAGATGGAATGGGTTGGCCGCTCATTGGGACGCCTTCATCAGACTGGTCGCAAGAAGTTGTTTACCGCGCGCCCGGACATCGGCCTACAGGAATACTTACTGGAACCCCGCCAGGTTTTTGAAACTACGCCGCTGGTTCCATCTTCTCTGAAAGCCGATTTCCTCGCTGCCACAGACAAGCTGATTGATGCCGTCATGCAGCAATGGCACACTCGTTTTACATCTCTGAGACTTCATGGCGATTGCCATGCCGGTAATATTCTCTGGCGCGATGGGCCGATGTTTGTCGATCTTGATGATGCCCGAAATGGACCGGCCGTTCAGGACTTGTGGATGCTGTTGCACGGCGATCGTGCCGAACGTTTAATGCAGCTTGATACCATTCTTGAAGCCTATGAAGAGTTCAGCACGTTCGATACCGCTGAGCTTTCCTTCATTGAACCGTTACGCGCTATGCGTATGGTTTACTACCTGGCGTGGTTAATCCGCCGCTGGGGTGATCCTGCCTTTCCCGTTAATTTTCCCTGGCTTGCCGAGGAAGATAACTGGCGCAGGCAAACCCAAATGTTCCTGGAACAAGTCAGAGTTCTCCAGGAGCCACCATTACAATTAACGCCAATGTATTAACAGACATTTTCAGGAGAGAGTTAACAATGAAAAAGATTTTTCTGGCGCTGGCAGGCATGGTACTGGCATTCAGCGCCGCCGCTGCGCAAATCACTGATGGTAAACAATACTCCACGCTGGAGAAGCCTGTTGCTGGTGAACCACAGGTTCTGGAGTTCTTTTCATTCTATTGCCCGCACTGTTATGAGTTTGAGCAGGTGCTTCACGTCTCCGATACCGTGAAGAAGAAACTGCCTGAAGGCACAAAAATGACCAAGTACCACGTTGAGTTCCTGGGCCCACTGGGCAAAGAGCTGACTCAGGCGTGGGCAGTCGCTATGGCGCTGGGTGTGGAAGATAAGATCACCGCCCCAATGTTTGAAGCCGTGCAAAAGACCCAGACCGTACAAAGTGTTGCTGACATCCGTCAGGTCTTCGTAGATGCAGGCATTAAAGGCGAAGATTATGACGCAGCCTGGAACAGCTTTGTGGTGAAATCCATCGTTGCTCAGGAAGAAAAAGCTGCTGCCGATCTGCAACTTCAGGGGGTTCCGGCGATGTACGTCAACGGTAAATATCAGCTGAACCCGCAGGGTATGGATACCAGCAACATGGATGTCTTCGTGCAGCAATATGCTGACACCGTGAAGCAACTGGTTGAGAAAAAATAAAAAAACGCCGGTCACTGACCGGCGTTATTGTTTCTGTGTCCAGAAATATCAGAAGGCTAATGACGTAAATTCATTTCACACTTGCCGCCGCTTTCATCTCTTCGATTCGCGCATCTTTTTCCGTCCATAACGTATTCAGCCAACGCTGAAAACCGCGCTTAAAGTTCTTATCGTTCACGTAATCGCCGTGCAGCTCTTCTGCCACAGGAACCAGAGCCACGCGGACGACAATGCGGGTTAACTTTCCGCTCAGCATATCGAAAAAGGGCGTGCGATCGTTTTCTGGATAGCACAGCGTGACATTCATTAGCTTATCGAACTGGCTTCCCAGCACGTTCAGGGCCATCGCGATCCCGGCAGCCTTCGGCGGCAGAAGGTGCTTATAAGGCGAGCGCGTTTCAATGCGCTTTTCTTCCGTAAATCGAGAGCCTTCGACGAAATTCACAATGGTGGTGGGATGAGTGCGGAATTTCTCGCATGAACGACGCGTGGTTTCCACATCTTTCCCACGACGTTCCGGATGGCGAATCAAATAACCCCTGGAATAGCGGCGCATAAAAGGCATATCCAGCGCCCAACAGGCCAGGCCGATAAACGGAACCCAGGCCAGTTGCTGCTTCAAAAAGTATTTATTCATCGGGATATGCTTGCGGAATAAAACGCATAGCACAACGATGTCTGCCCAGCTGTGGTGATTACAGATAAGCAGATACCAGTTCTTCTTGTTCAGCCCTTCAAGACCTTCGACATCCCACTTCAGCCACGGATTCAGATGAAGTAATAACGCAAGGCCAGAACACCAGCAGTACATCATCAGGTTGCAAAACGCCGAGACGGAACGCCATACCACGGGAATGGGAAGCAACAGTTTAATAATGCCCGCCAGGATGATTGGCACGGAGCAGGCAATGGTCACGATAATGGTAAGGGCGATACTCAGCAAAAGCGTCATCGCAGCGAGTAATCTCGACATAATCAATTTATTCAGATAGTTAATTGTATAAAGTGCGGCTTAGGCAGGCACAAAAGGCTGATTTTACCAGAAATCCCCCCTGAAGGCGGGTCCTGGCAGAGTAGAAAAATATCGAATAGTTATATCCACATGGCGCAAATTGTCACCAATAGTGGGTTAAATGACATTGATCCAAGTTAACGTAATGAAAAATATAACAAATATTGTTACATAAAATCACGGCTGACCAGAATTTATTCGATGGAATAAATCTATGCACAAACTTATCCACAGAACAAGGTTGCGAGCGATCCCGAGGATCTACAAAACTTTTAGCGCAATAACGGCGAAAAACTCATGTTTTAGCTCTGTCTGTGGCATCCTTTATCCTTAATCAGATAAACAGGCACGGAAATTATGGTTCAGATCCAAGAAAACCCTCTCATCCTGGTTGATGGCTCCTCTTATCTCTACCGCGCATACCACGCGTTTCCTCCGCTGACGAACAGCGCAGGTGAACCGACGGGCGCCATGTACGGCGTACTGAATATGCTGCGCAGCCTGATCATGCAGTATCAACCAACGCATGCGGCGGTAGTCTTTGATGCCAAGGGCAAAACTTTCCGTGACGAACTGTTCGAACATTACAAATCTCATCGTCCGCCGATGCCTGACGATCTTCGTGCGCAGATTGAACCGCTGCACGCGATGGTCAAGGCGATGGGCCTGCCGTTACTGGCGGTCTCAGGCGTTGAGGCTGATGACGTGATTGGCACCCTGGCGCGTGAAGCCGAAAAAGCGGGCCGTCCGGTGCTGATCAGCACCGGTGATAAAGACATGGCCCAGTTGGTCACGCCTGAGATAACGCTCATCAATACCATGACGAATACCGTGCTTGGTCCGGAAGAAGTGGTTACCAAATACGGCGTGCCGCCAGAGCTGATTATCGATTTCCTCGCCCTGATGGGTGACTCCTCGGATAACATTCCAGGTGTTCCTGGCGTGGGCGAGAAAACGGCACAGGCGCTTCTACAAGGGTTGGGCGGTCTGGATATGCTGTATGCCGAGCCGGAGAAAATCGCCGGGCTCACCTTCCGTGGCGCGAAAACAATGGCCGCGAAGCTCGAGCAGAATAAAGAGATGGCTTATCTCTCCTACAAGCTTGCGACCATCAAAACCGACGTTGAACTGGAATTAACCAGCGATCAGCTTGAGGTTCAGGAGCCCGCGGCCGATGAACTGCTCAGTATGTTTAAGCAGTATGAGTTCAAGCGCTGGATTACGGACGTTGAAGCCGGGAAATGGATGCAGGCCAAAGGTGGAAAACCATCAACAAAACCGCTGGCTGCAGCCGCCGCTGCGGTGGAAGAAGAACCTGAAGAGCCAGCAACCGCGCTCTCTTCGGAAAACTACGTCACTATTCTCGATGAAGCAACGCTCACACAGTGGATTGAAAAACTGAAGAAAGCACCAGTCTTTGCGTTCGATACTGAAACTGACAGCCTCGACAACGTCTCCGCCAATATGGTTGGTCTGTCGTTTGCCGCAGAACCGGGCGAAGCGGCCTACGTTCCAGTAGCACATGATTATATTGATGCGCCGGAGCAGCTCTCACTCGAGCGCGTGCTGGAGTTGATGAAACCGCTACTGGAAGATGATAAGAGCCTGAAAGTCGGCCAGAACCTGAAATACGATCGCGGCATCCTGGCGAACTACGGCATTGAGCTACGTGGTATTGCGTTCGATACCATGCTGGAGTCCTACACGCTCGACAGCGTGGCCGGTCGTCATGACATGGACAGCCTCTCTGATCGCTGGTTAAAACACAAAACCATCACTTTCGAAGAAATTGCCGGCAAGGGGAAAAATCAGCTCACCTTTAATCAGATTGCCCTTGAGGAAGCGGGTCGTTATGCGGCAGAAGACGCCGACGTCACGCTGCAGCTGCATCTGAAAATGTGGCCAAAACTGCAAAAGCAGGAAGGCCCGCTGAATGTTTTCCAAAATATCGAAATGCCGTTAGTGCCCGTTCTTTCACGCGTGGAGCGCAATGGTGTCAACATCGACCCGGACGTGCTGCACAACCATTCGGCGGAGCTTGCGACGCGTCTGGTTGAGCTTGAGCAAAAAGCCCACGAGATTGCGGGTGAGGCATTTAATCTGTCCTCGCCAAAACAGCTGCAGACTATTCTGTTTGAAAAGCAGGGTATTAAGCCGCTGAAGAAAACTCCAGGCGGTGCGCCGTCCACCTCTGAAGAAGTGCTGGAAGAGCTGGCGCTGGATTACCCGCTGCCGAAAGTTATCCTCGAATATCGTGGGTTGGCGAAGCTGAAATCGACCTACACCGACAAACTGCCGCTGATGATCAATGCGAAAACGGGCCGCGTACACACTTCCTACCACCAGGCGGTTGCAGCGACGGGACGTTTGTCTTCTACCGAGCCGAACCTGCAAAATATCCCGGTGCGTAATGAAGAAGGGCGTCGTATTCGTCAGGCGTTTGTCGCACCAGAGGATTATCTGATTGTTTCCGCGGACTACTCGCAAATTGAGCTGCGTATCATGGCTCATCTCTCCCGCGATAAAGGCCTGCTAACGGCTTTTGCTGAAGGTAAAGATATTCACCGTGCTACCGCGGCGGAAGTTTTTGGTCTGCCGTTAGATAGCGTCAGTAACGAACAGCGTCGCAGCGCGAAGGCGATCAACTTCGGCCTGATTTATGGTATGAGTGCGTTCGGTCTTTCCCGTCAGCTGAATATTCCGCGCAAAGAGTCCCAGAAGTACATGGATCTCTACTTTGAGCGCTATCCTGGCGTGCGTGAATATATGGAACGCACGCGCGAGCAGGCCAAAGAACAGGGTTATGTTGAAACGCTGGAAGGGCGTCGCCTGTATCTGCCGGACATCAAATCCAGCAATGCGGCCCGTCGAGCAGGCGCAGAGCGTGCGGCGATTAACGCCCCGATGCAGGGCACGGCGGCAGATATCATCAAACGTGCCATGATTGCGGTCGATGCCTGGTTGCTGAAAGAGCAGCCGCGCGTGCGAATGATCATGCAGGTGCACGATGAACTGGTGTTCGAAGTGCATAAAGACGATCTCGATGCGGTCACGAAGAAAGTGCATGAACTGATGGAAAACAGCACGACGCTCGATGTTCCATTGCTGGTGGAAGTGGGCAGCGGCGTTAACTGGGATCAGGCGCACTAAGCGTCTGTCTTAGGCCAAATATTCGCCAAAATCCGCGTTTTTAAGCCCAGTGATTTCGTCGGGTCTTTTTGTAAGTAAGCAACATAACTTATAGCGTTTTGTGATGATCATCGGAATTCGCTATGCAAGAAGTGAAAAAAAACTACAAAAAGTGCTTTCTGGGCTAATGAAAAAAGAGTAGAGTTAATCGCGTAGGGTACAGAGGTAAGATGTTCTATCTTTCAGACCTTTTACTTCACGTAATCGGATTTGGCTGAATATTTAGCCGCCCCAGTCAGTAATGACTGGGGCGTTTTTTATTGCGCGAAAGAAAACAAAAAGCGCGGAGAGTTCCGCGCTTATCAGGGTAATTCGCCGGTCAGAATTATTCCCCGCCGGTCTCTTCCTCTTGCTCTTCCTGAGGCGCAATTTCGCTGTACCAGGTATCGAGTTTCTTACGCAATAAATCTACGCCAATTTTCTTCAGTGAAGAAAATGCTTCTACCTGAATATCACCATTAAAGGCTTGCACAGCTTCGCGCACCATATTCAGCTGCGCTTTACGCGCGCCGCTTGCCAGTTTGTCGGCTTTGGTCAGCAGCACCAACACTTCAATATTGCTGTCGACGGCCCATTCGATCATCTGCTTATCGAGGTCTTTCAGCGGATGGCGAATATCCATCAGCACGACTAATCCTTTCAGACACAGGCGTTTTTCCAGGTATTCACCCAGTGCACGCTGCCATTTAAGCTTCATCTCTTCCGGTACTTCTGCATAACCGTAACCTGGTAAGTCGACAACGCGTTTGCCTTCAGCGACTTCAAACAGGTTAATGAGCTGAGTACGGCCCGGCGTTTTGGACGTGCGTGCCAGACCTTTCTGGTTGGTCAGGGTATTCAGGGCGCTCGATTTACCTGCATTGGAGCGACCGGCAAATGCCACTTCAATACCGGTATCGGACGGCAAATGGCGAATATCAGGCGCACTGAGAACAAAATGCGTCTGTTGATAGTTCAGGTTAGTCAAAGGATCGTCTCCATAAAATCGGGCTATGGCGGGGAGTATACCTGAACAATGGCAAAAGGCGGTGTTTGTCGAATAAGGGGGTGTGAGCATTACCCCTTCGCTTTGTAGGATATTTGCCATCATTACTATGCGAACTTTCAGAGAAGTTGCAGGTGCTATTTCGTATGATTTCAATTAAATCAATTGGTTATTTTTTAGTATTATTCCGAAATAACATTTTTATGCCCGATAGCGACTTGAGTGTTAAGGATAAAACGGTAAAGTACACCCCATCAGGCGAGGATGCCGAAAAGGATAAGAACTCAGGACGAGGGTCAGGAGCGCCAGGAGGCGAAGACAAAGGAATTGCCAGGAGGCGAACGTCTGGAGACGTCGGAAAAGGATCAGGAAGAAGACATGGAGTGTTCTGCGCCAAGGGAAAAACAGGGTGAGTTGGTGGCAAACAGGGATTGTCAGACCCGTAATGGGTTATGAGTCAGGAAAAAAGGCGACAGATTACTCTGTCGCCTTTTTTCTTTGTCTGCTTTCTGCTAGATTCCGGCTCAATTCTATACTGTAGTAAACAACGTAAAGAAACCCATCATCATGAAAAAACCAACATCCGCACCGCGTAGCACAGCACCTGGAAAAGCCCGTCGTAAGACGCGTGAAGAGCTTGATCAGGAAGCGCGTGACCGTAAACGTACCAAAAAGCATCGTGGTCACGCAGCAGGCAGTCGCGCGAGTGGCGGTGAGGCTGGCACTGGTGGCAAGAAACAGGGCCAACAGAAAGATCCACGTATTGGCAGTAAAACTCCGATTCAGCTGGGCGCTGTCGAGCGTCCGGTAACCCGGCAGCAAAAACCGAAGAGCGAGAAACCTATGCTTTCACCGCAGGCCGAGCTGGATTTACTGGAAAACGATGAGCGCCTGGACGCGCTGCTGGAACGTCTCGAGAAGGGCGAAGCCCTTAGCGCCGAAGAACAAACCTGGGTTGACGCAAAACTCGACCGCATTGATGCGTTGATGCAAGAGCTGGGTCTTTCTTACGACGACGATGAAGACGAAGAAGAAGACGAAGGCAAAGAAGACATGATGCGTCTGCTGAAAGGCGGAAACTAACGTTTGCACCCCTTCGGACTGCCTGTCCTGCTTATAACCCTTTTGGTTATGTGTTATCTGGGGTGGTTATTCGTTAAACTACGACGGTTGTCGCGGCGTCAGCATTGGCTGCGCAACCGGCTGAGTACCCGAATTACGGGTCAGCCGGCACGCCGTCGCCGTTCGCGATACCACCGGAAGGAGTAAGCATGTCTGAGCAGTTAATCGACTGGGATTTGGCCCTGATCCAGAAGTACAACTATTCCGGGCCACGTTATACCTCATACCCCACCGCGCTGGAATTTTCCGACGCGTTCGGCGAAACCGACTTTCAACAGGCCGTTGCCCGTTATCCTGAACGTCCGCTGTCGCTGTACGTTCACATCCCGTTTTGCCATAAGCTCTGCTACTTCTGCGGCTGCAATAAGATTGTGACCCGCCAGCAGCACAAAGCCGATCAGTATCTCGACGCGCTGGAACAGGAAATTGTCTACCGTGCGCCATTGTTTGCCGACCGCAAGGTCAGCCAGCTGCATTGGGGCGGCGGGACGCCAACCTATCTGAACAAAGCGCAAATCAGCCGCCTGATGCAGCTCCTGCGCGGGCATTTTGATTTTATTGTGGATGCCGAGATTTCCATTGAAGTCGACCCGCGTGAAATCGAACTGGACGTGCTGGATCACTTGCGCAGCGAAGGTTTTAACCGCCTGAGTATGGGCGTGCAGGACTTTAATAAAGAGGTTCAGCGCCTGGTAAACCGTGAGCAGGACGAAGAGTTTATCTTTGCGTTGCTGAACCGCGCCCGCGAGATTGGCTTCACGTCGACCAATATCGATCTGATTTACGGCCTGCCGAAACAAACGCCGGAGAGCTTTGCCTTTACCCTTAAGCGGGTCGCAGAGCTGAATCCGGACCGTCTGAGCGTGTTTAACTACGCGCACATGCCAACGCTGTTCGCGGCACAGCGTAAAATCAAAGACGAAGATTTACCGTCAGCTCAGCAAAAGCTCGATATCCTGCAGGAAACCATCACTTCGCTGACCGAAACCGGTTATCAGTTTATCGGTATGGACCATTTTGCGCGCCCTGGTGACGAGCTGGCGATTGCTCAGCGCGAAGGTGTACTGCACCGCAATTTCCAGGGCTACACCACCCAGGGTGACAGCGATTTGTTGGGGCTCGGTGTTTCAGCCATCAGCATGATTGGCGACAGCTATGCGCAGAACCAGAAAGAGCTGAAGCGCTATTATCAGCAGGTAGACGAAAGCGGGAATGCGCTGTGGCGCGGCATTGCGCTTACCCAGGACGACTGCATTCGCCGCGATGTGATCAAGGCGCTGATTTGTAACTTCGGCCTTGATTTTGCTGACGTCGAGACGCAGTGGGCGTTAGATTTCCAGCAATACTTTGCCGAAGATTTAACGCTGCTGGCGCCACTGGCGAAAGATGGGCTGGTGGACGTGAATGCGCAAGGTATTCAGGTGACGGCGAAAGGGCGATTGCTAATCCGCAATATCTGCATGTGTTTCGATACCTATCTGCGCCAGAAAGCGCGGATGCAGCAGTTCTCGCGCGTGATATAAAAAAAACGGGCCATTCGGCCCGCTTCACTATCAGCAATCTCAAACGGACTATTCCATTCCCAACTCTTTCAGTTTACGGGTCAGGGTATTTCGTCCCCAACCAAGCAAGCGCGCGGCTTCCTGTTTGTGCCCCTGAGTGTGACGCAGGGCGGTGGTCAGCAGCGTACGCTCCATTTCCGGTTGCGCTTCAGAGAGCAGGTTTTGATGACCGGAACGCAGCGCGCGGTCAGCCCACTGAGCCAGCAGCGTTGCCCAGCTGTCGGGGAGTGAATGAGAAGGGCTGTCCGGCACGGAGCTTTCAAACAGCTCTGCGGGCAGATCCTGAATCAGCACTTCCTGACCGGCGGCCATCACCGTCAGCCAACGGCAGGTGTTTTCCAGCTGGCGTACGTTCCCCGGCCACGCGAGGCGCGTTAATGCGGCTTCGGTTTCGGTATGAAGCTGTTTGGCTTCAACTCCCAACTCGCGGGCAGCGTCCTGCAAGAAATGACGCGCCAGGCGCGGAATATCTTCCCGGCGTTCGCGCAGCGGCGGCAGATGCACCCGGATGACGTTCAGGCGGTGGAATAAATCCTCACGGAATTTCCCTTCCTGCACGCGCAGCTCCAGGTTCTGGTGGGTTGCCGCAATGATGCGGACATCCACTTTCACCGGCGCATAGCCGCCCACGCGATAAAACTGACCGTCGGCCAGCACGCGGAGCAGACGCGTCTGAACATCCAGCGGCATATCGCCGATTTCATCTAAGAACAGCGTCCCGCCGTCGGCCTGTTCAAAGCGGCCCTGACGAATGGTATTCGCCCCGGTAAACGCGCCTTTTTCGTGGCCAAACAGCTCAGACTCAATCAAATCCTTAGGGATTGCCGCCATGTTCAGCGCGATGAAAGGGGATTTCGCGCGAGGGCTGTGGCGATGCAGGGCATGAGCAACCAGCTCTTTACCGGTGCCGGATTCACCGTTGATCAGCACGCTGATAGACGAACGGGAAAGACGGCCGATGATGCGGAACACGTCCTGCATTGCGGGCGCTTCGCCAATAATGTCTGTTGTCGGCCCGTTGACCTGTACGTTGCGCGGCTGCTGCTGTTCCTGATAGTGGCTGATCGCACGTTCGACCAGCGCTACCGCTTCGTCGATATCAAACGGCTTCGGCAGGTAGTCGAAAGCCCCTTGCTGGTAGGCGCTCACGGCAGCATCCAGATCGGAATGGGCCGTCATTATGATGACCGGCAGCATCGGATGGCGCTGTTTAATCTGTTTGAGCAACGTCAGCCCGTCCATACCAGGCATTCGGATATCAGACAGCAGCACGTCCGGCGTCTTGCTGGCCAGCGCGTCGAGCACTTCGCTACCACTTTCAAACGTGGTGCAGGTTAATCCTGCCCCGGTGAGCGCGCGTTCAAGCACCCAACGGATGGAACTATCGTCATCAACGATCCAGACTATCCCTCGTTGCATAAAATGCACCTCTATTTCCGAATGGGCAGGTAAACCGAAAATTCTGTATGGCCCGGCCAACTGTTGAACTCAATTTTACCGGAGTGTTGATCGATCAAGCTGCGGGCGATGGATAAGCCCAGACCGGTGCCGCCTTCGCGCCCGCTGACCATCGGATAAAACAGCGTATCCTGCAGGTGAGAGGGGATGCCCGGTCCGTTGTCTTCTACGTCAATGCGAGCGGTAAGACGGTAACGTACCCCGTGGAGCGTTAACTGGAACGCGGTACGGGTACGCAGAATAATTTCGCCGCCTTCCGGGCCCAGTGCCTGTAGGGCATTACGCACGATATTCAGTAGAACTTGCTCTATCTGGTCGGGATCGTGTGGTAATTCCGGCAAACTTGGATCGTAATCGCGCGTTAAACGCACGTTGTCGGGAAGCTCCATCGATACCAGTTTCACCACACGTTCAGCCACTTTGTGAATGCTTTCAGTGACATGCATTCCAGGCTGCTGTGGACCAAGAAGTCTGTCCACCAGATTGCGCAGGCGATCGGCCTGTTCAATGATAACGTTGGTGTATTCCAGCAGTGACGGGTCGGGCAGCGCTTTACTCAGAAGCTGAGCCGCGCCGCGCAGGCCGCCAAGTGGGTTCTTGATTTCATGGGCCAGACCGCGCACCAAATCGCGTGCAGCGATCTGCTGAGCGTGCTGCAGCTGTTCCTGGCTCAGACGACGCTGGTTATCCATCGGCGCCATTTCGAGCAGGATAAGGCTGTCAGGCAGCCGTTGAGCGGTCAACGACAGAATGTGTGAGCGGCCATCAATGACCAGCGTCACTTCGTTGTCCGTGAAACCCTGTCCTGCCAGCAGACTTTCCTGCATCAGCTCAATGTTCAGGGAAAAATAACTCAACAGATCCGGCAATGGTGTACCGAATAATTTACGCGAACTCTGGGCGAGCAGCTGCTGCGCTGCCGGGTTGGCGTAATGAACCGCCAGCTCGTCATCGACCAGTAGGATACTGTTGATTAAAGAATTGAGGATCTGCCCAGCATCGGGCAGCACGCCTGTTGCCATCCGGCAGTCTCCTGAAAGGTGTGCACCAATTTAGTGCATTATAGCGGTTTTCTTCCGCAAAGCGCCTGATATCAGACTGTTACTGGAGAAAAAAGCCCATCCTAAGATGGGCCAAAAGTTTCCACGGCAACTCAATCTCCGTGTCCTTCACGCTGCAACGGCGTTGGCTGCCCTCGTTCACCCAAATCACTTAGTAGACTAAGCTCATTGGGACTCACTCAGTTGCCCCTTGTTGCAACGCGAAATCCATCGAAGATGACTAACTCATTAAACGCTGTAGTACAGCTCGAACTCTACCGGATGCGGAGTCATGCGAACGCGGTCGTTTTCTTCAACGCGCAGCGCGATGTAAGCATCGATCGCTTCGTCAGTGAACACGCCGCCCGCAGTCAGGAACTCGCGGTCTTCGTTCAGGCAGTTCAGTGCTTCTTCCAGAGAACCTGCAACCTGTGGGATCTCTTTCGCTTCTTCTGGCGGCAGATCGTACAGGTTTTTGTCCATTGCTTCGCCTGGATGGATCTTGTTCTTGATACCGTCAAGACCAGCCATCAGTAGTGCTGCGAAACACAGGTACGGGTTAGCCGCCGGGTCCGGGAAGCGCACTTCGATACGACGTGCTTTCGGAGACGCAACCACTGGGATACGGATAGATGCAGAACGGTTACGGGCAGAGTAAGCCAGCATAACCGGTGCTTCGTAACCCGGGACCAGACGCTTGTAAGAGTTGGTGGTTGGGTTCGCCAGGGCGTTGATTGCTTTAGCGTGTTTGATTACGCCACCGATGTAGAACAGTGCCTGCTCAGACAGACCTGCATATTTGTCACCAGAGAACAGGTTGGTACCGTTCTTGGACAGGGACATGTGGCAGTGCATACCGGAACCGTTATCACCGAACATTGGTTTTGGCATGAAGGTCGCGGTTTTACCGAAACGGTGCGCGACGTTGTGAACCACATATTTGTAGATCTGAATTTCGTCCGCTTTTTTGGTCATGGTGTTGAAGCGGGTTGCCACTTCGTTCTGACCAGCAGTTGCCACTTCGTGGTGGTGAGCTTCAACAACCAGGCCCATTTCTTCCATCACCAGACACATGGTAGAACGCAGGTCCTGTGCGGAATCGACTGGGGGAACCGGGAAGTAACCGCCTTTAACCGCTGGACGGTGGCCTTTGTTGCCGCCTTCGTATTTGGTGCCGGTGTTCCATGCGCCTTCGATATCGTCGATAGCAACGTGGGAACCGGAGATGGAGCTACCGAAACGCACGTCGTCGAACAGGAAGAACTCTGGTTCTGGCCCGAACAGTACGGTGTCTGCGATGCCGGTGGAACGCAGGTATTCTTCAGCGCGTTTAGCGATGGAACGCGGGTCACGGTCGTAGCCCTGCAGAGTGCCAGGCTCAAGGATGTCACAACGAATGATCAGAGTAGACTCTTCGAAGAACGGGTCCATGACAGCAGTGGAAGCGTCTGGCATCAGAACCATGTCAGATTCGTTGATACCTTTCCAGCCACCGATAGAGGAGCCGTCAAACATTTTGCCTTCTTCGAAGAACTCGGCATTTACCTGGTGAGCAGGAATGGTGACGTGCTGTTCTTTACCTTTGGTATCGGTGAAGCGCAGATCAACAAACTTCACTTCATGCTCGTTCAGCATCGTCAAAACGTGTTCAGCGGACATACTTAAACTCTCCCGGATTTGTCAGTGTCGTCGTGGTAACGAACTATTCTTGGCACTGCTTAATGTGGCGTTGTTGCCTTGAAAAAGATAAAGCGAAATCTGTGCCAACTTTTAAATACACCCCAAAAGGCGTTATGATGCGCACCATAGTGCAAAAGGGCTGCACCACGATGGATATCTTGCACCAAAATAGTGCTAATGTGTGAAATGCGGGCACTGTTTTGGTGCAATTTGCGTGATTAGGCCCTTTTTACTCTTCGTGAAAGCGATCACACGACAACTCTGCGATACTTGTTTGCAGAGGATGTTTGTGATCCTGTTTAGTCCTGCGATTAATCCGTGTACAATAACGCGCTATTTCTAATGCCTGAGGCAAAGTTGTGATCGAAAATCTGCGTAACATCGCCATCATCGCGCACGTCGACCATGGTAAAACTACCCTGGTTGATAAGCTGCTGCAGCAATCTGGTACTTTCAGTAACGAACGTGCTGAAGCCACCGAACGCGTGATGGACTCCAATGATTTGGAGAAAGAGCGTGGGATTACCATCCTCGCTAAAAACACCGCTATCAAATGGAATGACTACCGTATCAACATCGTTGATACCCCAGGGCACGCCGACTTCGGTGGTGAAGTTGAACGTGTAATGTCCATGGTAGACTCCGTTCTGCTGGTCGTTGACGCAATGGATGGCCCAATGCCGCAGACGCGCTTCGTAACCAAAAAGGCATTCGCCCATGGTTTGAAGCCGATCGTGGTTATCAACAAGGTTGACCGTCCTGGCGCACGTCCTGACTGGGTTGTTGATCAGGTCTTCGACCTGTTCGTAAACCTGGATGCGACTGACGAACAACTCGACTTCCCAATCATCTATGCATCTGCACTGATGGGTATTGCGGGTAACGATCACACCGATATGGCGGAAGATATGACCCCGCTGTACCAGGCGATTGTTGACCACGTTAAAGCACCAAACGTTGACCTTGATGGCCCGCTGCAGATGCAAATCTCCCAGCTGGACTACAACAGCTACGTGGGTGTTATCGGCATCGGCCGCATCAAACGCGGTAAAGTGAAGCCGAACCAGCAAGTCACTATCATTGATAGCGAAGGCAAAACCCGTAACGGTAAAGTCGGTAAAGTCCTGGGCCACCTCGGTCTGGAACGTATCGAATCTGCTGAAGCGGAAGCTGGCGACATCATCGCAATCACCGGTCTGGGCGAACTGAACATCTCTGACACCATCTGCGACGTGCAGGCGGTTGAAGCGCTGCCAGCTCTGTCTGTTGATGAACCGACCGTAACCATGTTCTTCAACGTCAACACCTCTCCGTTCTGTGGTAAAGAAGGTAAGTACGTGACTTCACGTCAGATCCTCGACCGCCTGAACAAAGAGCTGGTGCACAACGTGGCACTGCGTGTTGACGAAACCGAAGATGCGGATGCATTCCGTGTATCCGGTCGTGGTGAGCTCCACCTGTCCGTTCTTATCGAAAACATGCGTCGTGAAGGCTTCGAACTGGCTGTGTCCCGTCCGAAAGTTATCAACCGTATGATCGATGGTCGTATGCAAGAGCCGTTCGAGAACGTGACTCTGGACATCGAAGAACAGCACCAGGGTTCTGTAATGCAGGCAATGGGCGAGCGTAAGGGCGATGTCAAAGACATGATCCCTGACGGCAAAGGCCGTATTCGTCTGGATTACCTGATCCCGGCACGTGGCCTGATCGGCTTCCGTACCGAGTTCATGACCATGACTTCCGGTACGGGTCTGCTGTACTCCACCTTCAGCCACTACGACGACGTTCGTGCGGGCGAAATCGGCCAGCGTAACAACGGCGTGCTGATTTCTAACGGCCAGGGTAAAGCAGTCGCGTTTGCGCTGTTCAGCCTGCAGGACCGCGGTAAGCTGTTCCTGGGTCACGGTGCAGAAGTTTACGAAGGCCAGATCATCGGTATTCACAGTCGTTCTAACGACCTGACTGTAAACTGCCTGACCGGTAAGAAACTGACCAACATGCGTGCGTCCGGTACTGACGAAGCGACAACTCTGGTTCCTGCACAGAAGATGTCCCTGGAACAGGCTCTTGAGTTCATCGATGACGACGAACTGGTAGAAGTAACACCTACTTCTGTCCGTATCCGTAAACGTCACCTGACCGAGAACGACCGTAAACGTGCTGGCCGTGGGCCAAAAGAAGCGTAATTAACGTCTTCTGCATGTAAAAAAGCCGCTGAATTTCAGCGGCTTTTTTTATGTTTTATCAATGCTTAACGTTTATCCCATGCATCCTGCCAGTTGGTGCCGGTTGCTGGCGCGTATGCCCAGGCTGTACCTGAACACCAGCCAGAGTACGGGAACGGTTTACACTGATAAATGCTGCCATCACTGGCCAGGACTTTAGTCCCCTCGGTGTAGCTGGCAAGGCCATCAGGGTAGACATAGTCATAATCCCCAGCCGGAGTTGGCTGCCCGGCCGCGTGAACCTGCAGCGTGACATTACCCGTCGCGCTCAAACCGCTCTGATCGGTGACTTTCACCTGCAGCGCATAGCTGGCTTCTTTTGCATCTGCCGGTTCGATAATGGTCAGCGTATTCGTATCCTGACCACTTACCTGGCCAACACCCGCCGGTAACGTCCAGTGCCACTGTAATTGCTGAGCAGAGCTGTCCGGATCGGTCGCGGTGGCCACAATCGTCACCTGGCTACCCGCATTCACCTGCTGCATAGACGAAACGGACAGTGTCGGTTCCACAGGCTGACTCGGATCGGTCACCGTTACGGATGTATCCGCATGGGATGACTGCTTGCCATCATTGACCGTCACGCGGAAGCTGTAACTCGCCTGTACCAACGGAGAAGCAACGGTAAAGGTGGCTTTTGCTGCATTCTCGTTCGACAGTTTTACCGCCGGGCCGCTAACCTGTTCCCATTTCCAGGTCAGGCTATCGCCGTCCTGATCGGTAGAACCGGATGCATCCAGGGTGACTACGCCCGCTTTATCAATCTGCTGGCTAATACCTGCATACGCCACTGGCGGATGATTTTGGTTCGGGTTAACGTTGTTTTGCGTAAACGGCGCAAAAACATTGCTATAGGCGTAAAGCGGTGCCTGCTGTTCGGTCATGCCGCTGTGTTCCGGAGAAACCTGTTTCGCCACACCCGGGCGGTCGCGCATCATCGACCAGGCGCCAATCATACCAATGCCGTGATCTTTTGCGTGCTGATAAACGTGATTCGCATCAGACAGATAGAATACTTCACCCTGAACATCGTTGTAACCGATCATCGGGGTAGTGCCGAGCATGGCATAAATCGCGTTGTCACTCTTCTCAGGCCAGATAGATTTCACCTGTTTAAAGAGGTTATCAACCGCATCGGTGGCACATTTACCGTGAATGTTCTGGCCTTCGGTACCATCAGACTGGCACTGGATGTTACCGTAATCCATGGTCATCACGTTCACACCATCCAGCTCAACGCCTTTAGCTTTCGCATCCTGCAGCACGTAGATGCCTTCAGGAGTCAGACCGGTCGGCAGAATCGGCAGGGTGTACCAAATCGCCACATGACGGCCCTCTTTTTTCCACTGATCTTGCACGGCTTTAACCGCCTGGTTACGACGTCCGATAGACTCATGATCGGCAACCCAGGTGCCCTCAATATCAAAGTCCAGCACCTGTAAATTCAGGTTATCGACGATGTCGTAATAGTGCTGCTGGAGATCGGCTACATTTTTACAGCTTGCCGCCAGTGGGCTGTTATTCGCTCCGCCGATAGACACCATCACATCACCGCCTGCTTCACGCAGCGCTTTGATTTTGCTGTACTGCGCGTAATCACCCATGCTGTAAGCGGTGCCCCAGGTAGGCATACAGGTGTTCGCATCTTTCGATACCACGAATGCCAGGGTGTAGTGGGTCACGTTATTGCTTTGGGCAACAGAGGCAAGATCCGGAATGCTGTTCAGGGTGAAATCGACATACGGCGCGTAGAACTGTTTTGGCCACGCAGATTGCGGGGTCCCGACACGCTCTTTGGTATTGCCCCATTCCACGTAGGCGCGCCATGGTGAAACGCCTTCTGGCGTCACGTCTTTAACCTGCCACTGAGCAACATAGGGTGTGCCGTTCCAGGTCATCAATGCACCGGCGTCATATAACGTATTCAGGTTTAATGCTGGAGCAGCATTGGCTTGTGCCTGCGTCAGGGTGCTCGTTGCGCCCAAAGGATACCAGGGTTTTGCGTTATCTTTTGTCGGGTTCTGATTTTCAGGTAATGAAGGGTCGTTGGCATTGGTATAAAACAGGGCTTCATAAGACTGGCCGCTGCGGGTAACAATATCGCCCGCGTTATAGACTTTTCCATTCACCCATTCTGGCGTTACCTGCCAAACTTTCCATGGATTTTCTTTGCCTGGAATATATGAATGAGCAGGAATTGATTCGTTGGTTTTATAGGTTGCACCGCTATACTGGACTTTTTCGTCTTTTGAATACGACTGATCCTGACTGAATTCAGGCAGATTAACCGTGTCACTCCCACCGGCAATTTCACAATCAGTTGGATTGCCATATTGTGATAATTCTTGCGCAGTCGCCGCTCTGGTCAGGCGCCATGGATTATTAGCCTGATCCTGTTGTGCATTGCCAGGGCACTGGTCTGCACCGACCCACCAGGAATTCTGGTAAACGCTGTTATTAAAGATAACGTTGAACTGTTCGCTACCTTCCTGACCATTCCATGCTTCTAATGCAAGGGCTTGCCCGGCAAAGCAAAGGGCACCCACACCAAATAAGGCTTGAGTTAGTTTATTGAGTTGCATAATTACATTTCCATGGGTTATATATTATGGATTTAAATTCGTGATGTAAATGATATATAAAAACCACGAGTCAATAGCGGTAATGCTAATTCAAGGGTAAAAGAAAATAAAGCATGCTTCTTTTATTAAGCACCAAAAAACAATTTATCAAGTGAATGGGTTTATTAGGGTGATTGATAATAAATATAATAATATGATTATTTAAAGTGACTTATGGTTGTGAAAATTTCGAACGTAATACAGTTAATTCTAATTAATTATTCATTTATTTGGCTATTAAGTGAGTTCAAAAGTAATTCCATCCGAAGTCGTCATGATTTACCGTGAGAACCTGCGCTGTTGCCGTTGGGCGATCTCTTCCACTCCCTGTCATCTACGCTACCAAGTACCATTAAGCCGCCGAGCTAAACCTGTCTCCCCAAAGTGTTATCTCTATAGTCAAACCCCGCCTTTCCCGCTACAGTTATTTTTCCATGACACAAAAGGAGAGGATCATGCTCTATATCTTTGATTTAGGTAATGTGATTGTCGACATCGACTTCAACCGCGTGTTTGGGGCGTGGAGTGATTTCAGCCGCGTGCCGCTGGCAACGCTGAAGCAAAATTTCGTCATGGGCGAGGCTTTTCATCAGCACGAGCGCGGTGAAATAACGGATGAAGCGTTTGCACAAGCGCTGTGCCATGAGATGGATCTGTCGCTGAGCTACGAGCAGTTTGCTCACGGCTGGCAGGCCATTTTTGTCGGCTTGCGTCCGGACGTGATTGTCATCATGCACAAGCTGCGCGAGCAGGGCCATCGCGTGGTCGTGCTCTCTAACACCAACCGTCTGCATACGACCTTCTGGCCGGATGAATACCCTGAAGTACGCGCCGCGGCTGACCATATCTATCTTTCGCAAGAAATGGGTATGCGTAAACCGGAAGCACGAATTTATCAACGGGTGCTGGAAGCGGAAGGATTCTCCGCCGACGATACGGTCTTTTTCGACGATAACACCGATAATATTGAAGGTGCCAACCAACTGGGGATCACCAGCATTTTGGTGACCGGAAAAGAGACCATCCCTGGGTATTTTGCGAAACAGTTATGATAAAAAACGTTCATCAAAAAGCCTCCCGTCACGCCAGGCCGCTGGTTGCCTGGCTGAAATTACTCTGGCGACGCATTGATGAAGACAACATGACGACGCTGGCCGGTAATTTGGCCTACGTGTCGTTACTCTCTCTGGTGCCGCTGATCGCTGTCATTTTTGCCCTGTTCGCGGCATTTCCGATGTTTTCTGATGTCAGCATTACACTGCGCCATTTTGTCTTCGCCAACTTTTTGCCTGCGACCGGCGACGTTATCCAGCGCTATATCGAACAGTTTGTGGCGAACTCCAGTAAAATGACGGCGGTGGGTGCCTGCGGGCTTGTCGTGACCGCACTGTTGTTGATGTATGCCATTGATAGTGCATTGAATACCATCTGGCGCAGCAAACGCGTGCGCCCCAAAATCTACTCTTTCGCCGTGTATTGGATGATATTGACCCTGGGGCCGCTGCTGGCCGGGGCGAGCCTGGTCATCAGTTCTTATCTGCTGTCGTTGCGCTGGGCGAGCGAGCTTAACGGCGTCATCGATAACGGTCTGCGCATCTTTCCGCTGCTGCTCTCCTGGATTTCCTTCTGGATGCTTTACAGCATCGTTCCAACCACGCGGGTGCTAAATCGCGATGCGGTGCTCGGGGCGCTGGTGGCGGCGCTGTTGTTTGAGCTGGGTAAAAAAGGCTTCGCCCTTTACATCACCACGTTCCCGTCTTATCAGTTGATTTATGGCGTGCTGTCGGTCATCCCCATTTTGTTTGTTTGGGTCTACTGGACGTGGTGCATCGTCTTGCTTGGCGCGGAAATAACTGTCACTCTCGGGGAGTATCGAAAACTCAAACTCGCTGCATTACAACAAGAAGACGAACAACCATGATTGCATTAATTCAGCGCGTAACCCGTGCCAGCGTCACCGTGGAGGGCGAGGTGACGGGTGAAATTGGTCAGGGACTTTTGGTGTTATTGGGTGTCGAAAAGGAAGATGACGAGCAGAAAGCGAATCGCCTGTGCGAACGCGTTCTGGGCTACCGAATTTTTAGCGATGCCGACGGCAAAATGAATCTGAACGTACAGCAGGCTGGCGGCAGCGTGCTGGTGGTGTCGCAGTTTACTCTCGCGGCGGATACCGAGCGCGGTATGCGTCCGGGCTTTTCCCGCGGTGCGGCTCCGGATCGGGCAGAAGCACTCTATGAATATTTTGTTGAGCGTTGCCGCCAGCAAGAGATGCCAACTCAGACCGGGCGTTTTGCTGCGGATATGCAGGTTTCCCTTGTTAACGACGGTCCCGTGACCTTCTGGTTACAGGTATGAGCCCTCAGGCAGGTTGGGCGCGGGCCGCAAAAGAGAGTTCCGCTATGTATCACCTTCGAGTACCGCAAACGGAAGAAGAATTAGCGTGTTATTACCAGTTCCGCTGGGAAATGCTGCGCAAGCCGCTACATCAGCCGCAGGGCTCTGAGCGCGATGCCTGGGACGCCATGGCGCATCATCAGATGGTGGTGGACGAAGCGGGTAAGCTGGTGGCGGTAGGCCGCCTGTATATTAATGGCGATAACGAAGCCTCTATTCGCTTCATGGCGGTCGACCCGGCGGTACAGGACAAAGGTCTCGGCACGTTGATGGCGATGACGCTGGAGTCCGTAGCGAGGCAGGAAGGCGTGAAGCGCGTGACCTGTAGCGCCCGTGAAGACGCCGTCGAATTCTTTGCCAAGCTCGGTTTCGTGAACCAGGGTGAAATCACCACGCCACAAACGACGCCGATTCGGCACTTCCTGATGATTAAACCCATCGCGACGCTCGATGATATCCTGCACCGCGGCGACTGGTGTGGACAGCTTCAGCAGGCGTGGTACGAACACATCCCACTGAGCGAGAAAATGGGTGTACGTATTCAGCAATACACCGGGCAAAAATTCATCACCACCATGCCGGAAATTGGCAACCAGAATCCGCATAATACCCTTTTCGCTGGCAGCCTGTTTTCCCTCGCGACGTTGACCGGCTGGGGCTTGATCTGGCTGATGCTGCGTGAGCGTCATCTCGGCGGCACGATCATTCTGGCCGATGCCCATATTCGCTACAGCAAACCGATCAGCGGCAAGCCAAGTGCGATAGCCGATCTCGGCTCACTCAGCGGCGATCTCGACCGCCTGGCGCGCGGACGTAAAGCCCGCGTTCAGTTGCAGGTTGAGCTATTCGGCGACGAGACCTCTGGCGCGATTTTTGAAGGCATCTTCATGGTTCTGCCCGCCAAACCTTTCGGGCCGCTGGAAGAGGGCGGTAACGAAGAGGAGTAGTCCTCATTTCTGGCCCGGCGTGCCGATACGACGGGCTACATTCTGTATGACTTCTCTTGCCGACTGACCGACTTTCGCAAGCTGAAAGAATCCATGAATCACACCAGAGCAGTGCTGTGTAGTGCACCAGACATTTTGCTTCTTCATGCGATGGAACAGGGCTTCTCCCTCATCGCACAGTGGGTCGCATCAAGCGTTATATCCTGGATCCAACCCTTTGAAAAATGCCACTTTGTGGGGGAAACAGATTCTGGAAAGCTGCTCGCAAAAGCGATCAGAATCTCAATTTTCGACTTTAAGCCTTCTACGACCATGTGTATTTTGATGGCTAATTAAGCAGCAATGATATACTTGAGGTATATATGAGCGTGGTGTCAGGAATGGATATGGGTCGAATATTACTCGATTTATCGGATGAGCTTATTACGCGCCTCGATGATCTTAAGCAACATCGTAACCTTCCGCGAGCCGAGCTTCTGCGGGAGGCCGTAGAACAATACCTTGAAAGGCAAAATCAAAACGCCATTGCAGATGCGCTTGGACTCTGGAAAAACTGTGATGAAGAAGGCGTTGAGTATCAAAGAAAACTGCGAGAGGAGTGGTAATAGAAATGACCGCTGCTCTTTTTGATACCAATATCTTAATCGATTTATTTAGTGGTCGCCGTGAAGCCATGGAAACGATCGAAAAATATGCTTCGCAGCGCGCAATTAGCCTGGTGACCTGGATGGAGGTGATGGTCGGTGCCAGAAAATATAACCAGGAAAACCAGACGCGTCTCGCACTGTCTGTATTTGAAATTATCGACATCTCGAAGGACATTGCAGAAAAGAGTGTTCAGATAAGGCAAGAGCATGGGATGAAACTTCCTGATGCCATCATCCTGGCAACTGCGCAGGTGCATCGGCGCAGTTTATTGACACGCAATACAAAAGATTTTTCAGGGATATCCGGCGTAGTGACGCCATACATTTTATAGAGTCGGGCAACCCAATGCTGCCCGATTCTTAAAGGAAATTACTCCCCTTCGCCCGGGAACAGGAACGGGTTGATGGAACTACGGGCAAAGCCCTCTTGTTCCATTCGCGCGTCCAGCACCAGCGAGGCGAGGTCGTCGGCCACGGGCTCGACGTTGGGGTCTTTTTCCTGATACAGGATTTTGAGGTAGGTTCCGCAGTCGCCACAGCTTTCGGCTTTGACGGAGGCCTGCTCGTTATCCAGTGACCAGTAGTGTAAATCGCGGCTCTGCTCGCAGTTACTGCACTTCACGCGCACCACGTGCCATTCGGATTCACACAGGTTGCAGTGCAGGTAGCGCAGCCCTTGTGTAGTACCAATTTGCACCACGCTCGACACCGGCATTGAACCGCACACCGGGCAGAACTGGCGATGTTCGCCGTATTCCGCACGGGCTTTCCCCGGAATAAGGTTCGCCATTTGCGCCCAGTACAGCGACAGCGCGGCCCAGATGAACGGGGCTTTATCGCTGCTGACGGAGGAGAAATCAGACGCGAACAGCGCAGATGCCATCTCTTCCAGCTCCGTGTCGGATGCTTTTTCAAGGTTCTCGATAACTGCCAGCGCCGGGCCACTCATTTCAGGTTTCAGCTCGGCAATCATCGATTGCAGCAGTTTCTGCCAGTGCTTATCACGCGGCAGCGTACTGATATCCAGCGGCGGTTTGCCCTGGTCTGCCGCTTCTTTGATCCGTGCGGTCAGATCCATTTGCAGCGGGTGGTCGTAAAGCACCACTTCCTGGGCGTGGGCTATCAGCGCCGCAAAACGCAGGTAGTCACCAAGCGGATTGTCCTGCGCCAGCTGCAGCAAGCGTTCCGCTCTGCGGTGATAAAGATTTTTCAGTCGCGGGAATAATAACGGCGGAATTGCTTCCGCCGTACGTTTCTCGCTACTCCCCAGTTCATCTTGTGGGATTATGCGAATACTCATTCGGTCGATTTTTCCTCTTTCTGGCGGACTTCACGGTACCAGCGCGGGTGATGTTTTTTCGCCCATGCGCGGGTGACCCAGCCTTCCACCATCGCGGTAATGGTGCCTTTGACCCAAAGGGCCGCGTAGATATGCACCATAATAACCACAATTAACGCGACTGCGGCAAATGAATGCAGCATCAGCGCGATGCGGATAATCGGGATTGGGAAGGCTGGCGCGAAGTAAGGTCGCCAGATAATCACGCCGCTCACCAGCAGCAGCACCAGGAAGATAATCGCCGCCCAGAAAACGCACTTCTGGCCGAAATTGTATCGTCCTGTGTCACCCACTTCCTCGTTGACGATAATCTTGCGGATATTCTTCGCCCAGAAGATATCGTCCCGATTGATGAGGTTGTGATGCCAGTAACGGAAGAACATGATGATGAACGAAGCGAACATCACCACCCCGACGAACGGATGCAGAATACGCGCCAGCTGCGGCGTGCCGAGAATATGCATCAGCCAGTTGAAGGACGGGAAGAAAAAGCCCAGTCCGCTCACCGACGCCAGAATGAAGCAGAAGGCGGTGACCCAGTGGTTGATGCGTTCCGGCGCGGTGTAGCGCACGATGGTGTCACGACGTTTCATTTGCGCACCTCGTCTTTATCTTCATGCAGATTATCCTCTTCCTCATCGGCGCGGTTCGGACCGACCCCGACGTAGTGGAAGATGCTGGCCGCAAAGGTTGCTGCGAAGCCAACTGCCGCGAGCGGTTTCCAGATACCTTTCCAGAATTTAACGGTTTGACTGATTTCCGGATTTTCCGGCAGGCCGTGATACAAACCGGGTTTGTCGGCATGATGCAGGACGTACATCACGTGCGTACCGCCGACGCCCGCAGGATCGTACAGACCTGCGTTGTCATAACCGCGCGTTTTCAGCTCGGTGACGCGCTCGCCCGCCAGCACTTTCATATCCTCTTTAGAACCAAAGTGGATAGCGCCGGTTGGGCACGTTTTCACACATGCCGGTTCCTGGCCCACGGTGACGCGGTCAACGCACAGCGTACATTTGTAGACGCGATTGTCTTCCGGGTTCAGACGCGGCACATCAAACGGACAGCCTGCGATGCAGTAGCCACACCCGATGCACTGCTCAGACTGGAAGTCGACAATGCCATTGGCATACTGAATGATAGCCCCTTCTGATGGACAGGCTTTCAAACAGCCAGGATCAGCGCAGTGCATACAGCCATCCTTACGGATAAGCCACTCCAGTTTGTCGTTCTGCTCGACTTCCGAAAAGCGCATCACGGTCCATGATTTTGCGGTCAAATCCGCCGGGTTGTCGTACACCCCGACGTTGTGACCGATTTCATCACGGATATCGTTCCACTCCGAACAGGCCACCTGACAGGCTTTGCAGCCGATACAGGTGGTCACGTCGATGAGTTTCGCCACTTCCTGTTGATGATCCCGTGCCTGAGGCGCGGGCGTGAAACCGTTAGTCGCGGAACGGCGAATAATATCTTGAGATTGATAAGCCATATTTCGTCTCCGCTAGACCTTTTCCACGTTCACGAGGAAGGATTTAAACTCCGGCGTCTGGGTGTTGGCATCGCCAACAAACGGCGTCAGGGTATTCGCGATAAAGCCTTTCTTCGCGACGCCCTGATAACCCCAGTGGATCGGAATCCCGATGGTATCCACGTCTTTCCCGTCTACCTTCAGCGTGCGGATACGTTTGGTCACCACCGCCTTGGCTTTGATATAGCCGCGGTTGGAGGAGACTTTCACCGTGTCGCCGTGACCGATGCCGAGTTTACCCGCCAGCTTCTCACCAATCTCGATGAACTGTTCTGGCTGCGCGATAGCGTTCAGCAACGCGTGCTTGGTCCAGTAGTGGAAGTGCTCGGTCAGACGATACGTGGTCCCAACGTACGGGAACTTATCGTGTTTACCCATCGCTTCCATATCGTCTTTGAACACGCGTGCGGCCGGGTTCGAAATGACGTTCGGGTGCAGTGGGTTGGTACCGAGCGGCGTTTCAAACGGCTCGTAGTGTTCCGGGAACGGCCCTTCTGCCATCTTATCAAGAGCAAACAGGCGTCCCATTCCTTCGGGTTGCATGATGAATGGCCCAACGTCAGTCCCCGGCGCTGCGGTGCTGTAGTCCGGAATATCCACGCCGCCCCATTTCGCGCCATCCCATTTGATCAGCTGGCGCTTCGGATCCCACGGTTTACCCTGCGGGTCTGCGGAAGCACGGTTATACAGGATGCGACGGTTCAGCGGCCACGCCCATGCCCAGCCGAGCGTATTGCCCAGGCCTGATGGGTCGGCGTTATCGCGACGCGCCATCTGGTTGCCGTCCGGCGTCCAGCTGCCGGCGAAAATCCAGCAACCGCTGGCGGTGGTGCCATCGTCACGCAACTGTGCAAACGAACTGAGCAGCTGGCCTTTTTTGACGATAACCGCGCCGGTAGCCGGGTCGGTTATGTCTGCCAGCGCTTTACCGTTGCTTTCCATCGCCACTTCTTCCGAAGCAGGCTCGTCCGGCGTGGCGTAATTCCACGTCATGTTGAGCACCGGTTCAGGCGCCGGGCCGCCGTCTTTGGCATACATTTCACGCATACGCATGAAAATACCGGCCAGGATTTCACCATCGGTTTTGGCGATCCCCGGGGCATCCGCGCCTTTCCAGTGCCATTGCAGCCAGCGGCCGGAGTTAACGATAGAACCGTTCTCTTCGGCGAAGCAGGTCGATGGCAGACGGAATACTTCGGTCTGGATTTTTGACGGGTCAACGTCGTTCTGCTCGCCGTGGTTCTGCCAGAAGGTCGACGTTTCAGTATTCAGCGGGTCGATGGTGACGAGGAATTTCAGCTTCGACAGCGAGGCTACAATCTTGTTTTTGTTCGGGAACGACGCCACTGGGTTAAAGCCCTGGCAGAGATAGCCGTTCACCTGGCCTTTGGACATCATCTCGAAGTACTGCAGCACGTCGTAGCCTTTGTCCCACTTCGGCAGCCAGTCAAAGCCCCAGCTGTTTTCCGCGGTCGCCTTGTCGCCGTAGAAGGATTTCATCATCGAGACGAAGAACTTCGGATAGTTGCCCCAATAGTTTACCTGGCCTTCCAGCAGTGGTTTTGGCGTATTGGCGGTCAGATAGGTTTGCAGGTCAGTCTGTTTTTCGCTTGGCAGCGTCATGTAGCCCGGCAGGCTTTGCGACAGCAGGCCAAGGTCGGTCAGGCCCTGAATATTGGAGTGACCGCGCAGGGCGTTCACGCCGCCGCCTGCCATACCCATATTGCCGAGCAGCAGCTGGATCATCGCCATGGTGCGGATGTTTTGCGCGCCGACGGAGTGCTGCGTCCAGCCCAGGGCATACAGAAATGAGGCGGTTTTATCGTGGGCGCTGGTTTCCGCGATGTACTCGCAGACTTTCAGGAAGTCAGCTTTCGGCGTACCACAAATGTTCTCAACCATCTCAGGCGTGTAGCGGGAAACGTGCTCTTTCAGCAGGTTCCACACGCAGCGCGGGTGAGTCAGCGTGGTGTCGCGTTTGGCGTGGCCGTTTTCGTCCAGCTCATAGTTCCAGCTGGTTTTATCGTACTTGCGTGCGTCGGCGTCATAACCCGAGAACAGACCGTCGTCGAACGCGTAATCTTCGCGCACAATCAGGCTGGCGTTGGTATACGCCTCAGTGTATTCACGGTTAATTTTTTCGTTATTCAGCAGATACAGAATAACCCCGGACAAGAAGGTAATGTCCGTGCCGGAACGAATCGGCGTATAGAAATCGGCGACCGATGCCGTACGCGTAAAGCGCGGATCGATAACGATAAGTTTGGCGCCATTGTGAATTTTGGCTTCCATCGCCCAGCGGAACCCGACTGGATGCGCTTCAGCGGCGTTACCGCCCATCACCACGACCAGGTTGGCGTTTTTAATATCCACCCAGTGGTTGGTCATCGCACCGCGACCAAATGTTGGAGCAAGACTTGCTACCGTTGGTCCGTGTCAGACGCGTGCCTGGTTGTCCACCGCGAGCATACCAAGCGCACGGGAGAATTTCTGGGTTAAATAGCCGGTTTCGTTACTGGACGCAGATGCACACAGCATACCGGTGGAGAGCCAGCGGTTGACGGTGGTGCCTTCGGCGTTTTGTGCAATGAAGTTGGCGTCACGATCGGCTTTCATCAGTTTGGCGATGCGTTCGAACGCGTCGTCCCAGCTGATTTGCTGCCATTTATCGGAGCCTGGTGCACGGTATTCAGGGTATTTCAGACGGCTTTCGGAGTGGATGAAATCCACCAGACCCGCGCCTTTCGGGCAAAGCGCCCCACGGTTTACCGGATGATCCGGGTCGCCTTCGATATGGAAGATGGATGCTTTGGCGTTCTTTGCTCCGTCACCGAGGCTGTACATCAACAGCCCACAACCGACAGAACAATATGTGCAGGTATTACGGGTTTCACGGGTACGTAGCAGTTTGTACTGCCGCGTTTCCGCCAGCGCTACGCTTGGGGCAAACCCCAAAGCAGCTGCCGTTGTGCCTGCCATACCGCCAGCGCAGATCTTAAAGAACTGCCTTCTGCTGACCTGCATGGTCACTCCTTGTTTCGACATTGCTTCCCCGTCGCCACTCAATACCTAAACCGCTAAGGGGATGGATTGTTATTTACCTTTGCGGTTGTTGCCACAAAGGTTCAGAATTGGGGTAATCTCCCTCATTCCTGGAGGGATATGCCTTCAGAATACCACAATGTGTGTGCGTTTGTTCTAATACGGTTAATGTAAAGTGAACGAAAAATCATCAGAACAGGTTGGTAATGTGAGTGATATCACTGGAATGCGTCAGGTGAATCTCTGGAAGCGCCAGGATTTACACCATACTCAGCAGGACGAGCTCGCGGAAGAGGTCCCTGTGGCGCTGGTCTATAACGGTATTTCGCATGTGGTGATGATGGCATCGCCGAAAGATCTGATGCTTTTTGCCATTGGTTTTTCCCTCTCCGAAGGAATTATTGAAAACCGATCCGAAATTTTCGGGATGGAAGTGCTACAGGTCTGTAACGGACTCGAAGTGCAGATTGAACTCTCCAGCCGTCGTTTTATGGCACTCAAAGAACGCCGTCGCGCGCTGGCCGGACGCACAGGCTGCGGCGTTTGCGGCGTGGAACAGCTTGATGATGTGGGGCGCCCGATAGCGCCGCTGCCGTTCAGCCAGACTTTCAGCCTCAAATATCTCGATCTCGCGCTCGAACACCTCAATGATGTCCAGCCGGTGGGCCGCCTGACGGGCTGCACCCACGCTGCCGCGTGGGTTACCCCTAACGGCACGCTGGCGGGCGGAATGGAAGACGTTGGTCGCCATGTGGCGCTGGATAAACTGCTGGGACGACGCGCGGGAGAAGGTGACGCCTGGCAGCAGGGCGCAGTGCTGGTCTCCAGCCGGGCCAGCTATGAAATGGTGCAGAAAGCCGCGATGTGTGGCGTAGAAATCCTGTTCGCTGTCTCCGCAGCGACGACGCTGGCGGTCGAAGTGGCTGAGCGCTGCAACCTGACGCTGGTGGGCTTCTGCAAACCAGGCAGGGCGACGATTTATACCCATCCTCAGCGGCTTGTTTAATTTCTTCTCAATAATGAGACAAATTATAATCTGTATTATGCGGAAATATTGATGATAGTAATTTCAACGTAATTCTTTATCGGCAGATTAAATTATGGACCTTACCTCACCCTTTCTCATTAAAATCCAGGCTAATGTGGGATCTTTCCTTGTCAAGGATCTGACATGTCACATGGACCGTTTAAAGAATATGTCGTAGATGGCGCAATATTACATTGTCCTTTTACCTCTTCTCCTATTACCCTGAAAGCCACTGATGCCCGAACTGTAAAAATACAGAGCAAAGCTGTCTGTACCGAAGACGATAAGCAAGCTACAAATAATAACCATAGTGAATGTATTAAAACATTAAAGCCCTGCACGCCAATGTTAATGGCGTGGTTAAATCCACGTGGTCAGGCTGCCAATGTTCTATCAAATGGCCATGTTCGCCTTCTTGATGACGCAACGATCAGATGCTCGCACGGTGATGAACCTTTATCATTTTTTAATTCCGGACAAATATCGACTATTGCTATACCGGGGTCGGGATTAATTACTTTACCGAAGGAAGTGCGTGAAGCAGGTTTTGCTGTGCGTCATCCGATAAAAGCATGGAATATTGGGGCACACTCACCGGGGAGTAACAACTTATCTACCATCGCGGTTTTGTTTGCCAATGGAATGGGCTGGAAGCAGGATAAGCTCACCGAAGGTACATTAACCAATGCGTTTCGGCATACCATCTGGCAGGCAATGATCAGTAATGAGTATGGTAAAGATTATGCTACCCAAGTTGGAAGTGCGCATGAAGATCACCCGCTCCTGCTTAGACAGATTGAAGCATGCCAAAAGGGAGGTCTGGTGGTTTGTAGTTTATTAACGACGGATGAGGCAGACGAAATTATAGATTTGAAGAACAATATAATTGGTCGATATGTTGGTTTAAATAATCCCGGTAAAAGTAATAGTGAGTTGGCTAAGATCATACTTAACATTCTGCTTGAAAAGGGGCTTTATACGATAGCGATGAAAGGGGTGAAGTATTGCCATATTGTACAGCAGACGATAGATATAAGTACCTTTGATAAATCAATTGGAAATGTTGATAGTGGGTTAAATCATGGAGACAAAGAGCGACAAGATGAAAGAGGGTAAAGGAAAATATATCTATTTATTTGGTTGTTGTGCTTTGGTTGCTGTTTCAATTTTCATTTTTTATCCGGAAAATAAACGAGTTCTCGAAAAGGTTGCAGAGATCTGTAGTAGTGGGCAGAAACAGCTAAAACTTCACCAAGTGACCGATTTTGAATGGGATACAGTTTACATCCAATATGGACTCTCGACAGAGTTTATGTATGAGGACTATAACTTATCCGGCATTGGTGAGGATAACGTTACTGAGTCTTATGGCCTCTCTCTCTATTTCATAAAAAATGGGAAAGGTGTTTATATGGAAAATCATGAAGAATATACAAGAACGTCACCGGCAGTAACGGCTGTCGTCCATCAGCCACCAATATATGTAGAATTTGATGATCTGTTTTTTGAAAGTCATAAAGGGAAAAGAGATCGTATTTCAATCTCTGCGATATTCAATAACAACACAAATCTAACCATAAATATCAGAGACATTTATGGTGATAAAATCTGCACTGTGACTGGCGGCATTGGTGATGTTTCCGGCATCTATTCAGGAGGCTGAATCTCGCCCTTACCATTAGTCAATTAATTTGAATGAAGTAAGCAAAACCTTCCGCTATTCGTTGGGTGAATGTGAGGCTATGATTTATCACATCAAGGCAAAATGCCTTACCAACACAAATTAACTGAAGGGTATACATCATGAATAGCATCAAAACTTTTGTCGCAGTTATCGCTCTCGCAACGTCATTCGGTTCTTTCGCTGCACAGACTGTCACCGCAACCTCTTCCACCATCGACGGTGCAGAAGCGAAAATCGCAGCACAGGCTCAGGAAGCTGGCGCATCTTCTTACACCATTACCCAGGCTTTCACCGGTAACCGTGTACACATGACCGCTGAGTTAAATAAGTAAGTCATAGCCACTGTCCCTGGCTCGTCTTGAGCCCGGGACAGGTTTCATTCCCGCAGCAACCGCACAAACTCTTCCGCACTTTTTAATCCCGCAATTTTCCCCGGTAAATGCTTGTACAACGTTCTGGCCAGATAGCTGAATATTTTCAGTTCATGGCGGGCAGATGCGCTGGCGCAGGCGATCAGCAGATGACTCACTGGTTCATGGTTGACGACAACAGGCCGGGAAAGCGTAATGAAATAGCCACGAAATGAGGTCTCTTTTTCGCTCCAGCAATGGGGAATCGCCAGCTGATTGACGATCAAATTCTCCCCTTCCTGTTCACGCTGGCAAATACGGCAGGCTTCCTCGTCGGTGAGATGCCCTTGCCTGACCAGGCGCTGGCTGACTCGCGCACAAATCTCAAGCCAGCCGTCGTTGGGCTGATTTTCTTCATGAAAACAGGCATCGACGGGGAATAAGCGCTCCAGATGCTGGCGGATATACGCGGTATCGAGGAAATCTTTAATCTGGCCGATACCCGCCGGGGTGATGATATTGCGGATATTGAGCACATTGCCGAGGTTGACGTTGAGCTGAAGATGGCTGTTATTGATGATACAAACCGGCTGAATTTCGTCACGCAGGCCCATCAATCCGGACAGACTGCGGGCAATATGCACCCGACAGTTAGGCACGTCCCGCTCGATAGCCAGCTTGTTAATGGTGGCGATGGCGTTTTGTTCGGCGAGCAAAATCACCGGCTGCCGCTCTGTTTGATGGCGTTCCAGCGCGCAGGCGAAATACAGCCCAATCAAGTCGCTGTCAGAAACGATAATTCCCAGCCGTTCCCGCAGCAGGCCGATAAAACGAATGCTCATATCAAACGCCACGGGCCACGCGGCTTTCAGGTTATTCATGCTGCTCTGACGGCTTTCCGCCACCCATACCGGTGATGCGGCACAGCGCGTCACATGTCCGGTTAAATCCTCAATAAGCTGTGCGTCCTGCACACCGCCCGGATGGTCAATCAACGCCTCATCCAGCAGTTGTTGGATCCTGTCTGGCGTTATCTGCGTGGCGTTGTACTGCAACGCATCCAGCAACGAAATCAGTACGCTCAATGTCTTCTGATTAAAATAAAACCCTGCATTCTCAATACATACAGCGATTTCGTGATCCGCATCGACCAGGGGCGCACTGTGGATAAGATTTCGCATCGCCCACACCGCCAGCACCACGCTCACCACATAGTCACGGTGGATGGCCGGCCAGGCCTGAATCGCACTGATGCCGGCCGTCAATCGTTCGATGGCGGCGTAATTAAAGCCAGTGAGAGACGACACAAACGGATCTTTTTTCAGCAGGTTAGCGAGGATCAGAATCTGCCGGGCTTCAGGTTCGTCGATGAAGTACCCGAGGCCGGGCCGACCGGCAATGATGAAGACCTTTTCATAGCGCTGGCGCAGTTTCACCAGCTTCTCCGCAATCAATGTTTCGGGAAGATTCAGCGCATCAGCCAGCTGAAGACGAGTAGTAAACCCGTTGAGCAACAGCAGCGCCAGCAGCTGATCGTCGTTGTCATGGCGCTGAAGCAGCTGGAAATAGTGCTTTCTGTCGAGAATTTCCAGCTGCACGCCTGCGCTGCCCTGACGGGTTACCCGGGCGCGTCCGCTGAGCGTAAAATTCAGATAATCAATGTCCCGCGAAATGGTCCGGGCGGAAACGCCAGCGTGTTGCGCCAGTTCCGCAAGGGAACTGGGCTGATGTTCCAGTTTTTCCAGAAGAGAAAGCTGGCGGTCGTTAAGCATCCTGTTGTTACCTGAAATCCCGCAAAGCCGCCACGGTATCACCATTCAGCCGCTGTAAAAGTGTGCGGACCACGGTAAACAACGTGTTGTAATCTTTTTCAGAAATCATCCCGTTATTGGCGTGCAAGTAGCGCGTCGGTAGACACAATGCCAGTACTGGCCGACCGCCGCCCATTACGTTATAGCGTCCGCCGTCGGTGGCGCCGGTTTTCATGATGCAGAATTGCACGTCACTCTCGGTCTGGCTGGCGCACTCTTTCAGCATCGCGGTCAGTTTCTGGTTGGGGAAATAGCGCTTATCGAACAGCATCGCCGCCGGACCGTGCCCGAGTTTAAGCGGAAATTTCACGCTATCGATGCCCGGCACATCGCCCGCTACGGCGGTATCCAGCACAATGACTACATCCGGTTTGATGTGCTCGGCTGAGGTCTGCGCCCCGCGCAGGCCGACTTCCTCTTCCACGCTCGCCACGCCGAACAGCGTAATGTCCGGGTTATTGACCGCCTGGAACAGCTCCGCCATCAGGGCGCAGCCTGCACGGTTATCCAGCGCTTTGCCGACAATTTTATCGTCTCCCCAATGGGCGAAATGCGCCTCTGGGCTGATGAAATCACCAATGCAGATGCCGATATTTTCCACCTGTTCGCGGCTGTTGGCACCAATATCGATAAACATTTCATCGAAATCAACCGGTTGCTGCTTTTGCTTTTCACTCAACGCATGAGGGGCCACAGAGCCGATCACGCCGGGCACGTGTTTTCCGGCACGGGTACGAATTGTCACCCGATGATTGAGCATCGACTGGCTCCACCAGCCGCCGATGGTGGCGAAACGCAGAAAACCGTCATCGGTAATGTGGCTGACCATAAAGCCGACTTCATCCATATGACCGACAATCGCGACCTTCGGCCCGCGGTTGCCTTTGCGGGCGATAAAACTGCCCAGGCCATCGAAACTGATGTCATCCGCACAGCCTTCGAGCGTCGCCCGCAAAATATCGCGAACTTCCTGTTCATCACCACTGACGGCGGTGGCATTGCAGAGTTGTTTAAGCAGTTCGTTGTTCATTCAGAGTGTCCTGTTTCGCCGTTTTGCGCTTCAGCCAAAGGCCTTTGAGCACAATAATCAATGTGATATTGAGTGCCAGGCCGCATGCCAGCACCAGATAAAACGACCCGACCGGCGACATCAACCCGATCAGCGGATCAAACACACCAAGTCCCGGTGCAAGACGCTGAATGCCAAAGGCGATAACCAGCATGCCGGTGATGCCCCCGCTCAGGGTATTGGCGGTGATCATCGGCAGCGGGGCGGCCAATGCATACGGGATCGCCGGTTCGGTGGCGACGGTAGCGCCCACGATAATCGCGCTGCTGGCCGCGCTTTTTTCCTGTTGGGTGAAGAGCTTCGGCGCAATATAGGTGGCGATCCCGGCGGCCATTGGCGGCATCAGCGCTACTACACCCACGATGGCGTACCAGTCGTAAATGTGTTTTTCCAGCAGCGAGAAGCAGAAGAACCACGCGGTTTTGTTGATCGGGCCGCCCATATCAAACGCCAGCATTGCGCCAACCAGGAACGCCGCACCGAGCTTCATTGATGGCGGAATGGTGTTGAGGAAATGCAGCAGGCCGCTCATCAGGTCGGACATAAACGGCCCGACGATGTAGTAGGTCAACACGCCAAACAGCAACAGCGTGACGAAAGGGATAAGCATCGAACCGAGTAACGGCTGCAGGGCTTTGCCGAGGCGCACCTTGCGAAACCACAATACGAAATAGCCGATTGCCAGGCCCAGCACTACCGCGCCGAGAAAACCTGCGCCGGACTGCGTGCCGAGCAGGGCTTTGTCATTCGCCAGATAGCACACCAAAAATGCTGGCGCGAAAGCCGGTTTATCGCCAATTGACGACGCGATGTACGCCCCCATTATGGGGATCATAAAAGTGAAGCCGAGATAGCCGATGGACTCGACCACCCAGGTAAACGACGGCGCGCCTTTGGCCATATCGGTATACGGCAAGCCCATTTGCACCAGCATATTGGCGATCGCCACCAGGATACCGCCGCCTATCACAAACGGTAGCGCGGCAGAAACACCTGCCATCAAATGGCTCATTACGCTGCCCTGCGCCACGTCCTGTTTGCCCAGCTTCATGCTGCTGTCTGCGGAGAACGTCTGTGAATGGCTCGCTAACTGAGGGAAAATGGCGTCGATATTTTTCAGCGCCTGAGAGATCGGGATTTCGTAGACTTTTTTGCCGACGAAACGCTGCCGGTCATCATTACTGATGCCGCGCCCGGTGGCGAGGATCACGTAATCGGCGGCGTCGATTTCCGCATCGCTCAGGCGGTTTTCGACGCCGCTTGAACCCTGAGTTTCCACCCGAATGGTGTGTCCGAGCTGGCGGGCTTTTTGTTCCAGCGCTTCGGCCACCATATAGGTGTGCGCGATCCCCGCCGGGCAGTTAGTTATGGCAACAACGCGTAATGACGATTCCATGGCCGGTTCCTGTTAGTCGCTGAGCGTGTGATTGAGCTGCGTGAGAATTTGGCTGACGTCGCCCTGTTGCAGCTGGCTGATAAAGTCGGCGTGGATAATCTTGCGGCACAGCGCACCGATCATTTTCACCTGGTTTTCTTCCCCTTCCTGCGGAACGCCGATGCAAATCCAGCCGTTCACCGGTTCGCCGTCTGCGGCCTGCCAGTCAACGGGATTTTCTCGGCGGGCAAACAAAACGAAAGGATGTTTAACCACGCGGCTTTTGCCATGCGGTACCGCGATGCCGGAACCAAAGCCGGTGGAGTGCAACTTTTCGCGTTGCAACAGCGTTTGCAGAAACTGGTTTTTATCGCTGACAAAGCCGCGGGTGAACGCCATATCGGCCAGCGATTTCAGAATGGAATAGGACGTATTGCCACTGATGTTGAGATTGATGCAGTCGGGGGTAAGAAGCGCCATGCTGATAATCCGTCTAAAAAACAGACACTCAGTGTAGCGGGCAGAAGGGATAACGCTGATGGGCAATATGTCGCGCGGGCGTGACAGAAACTGCGCTAAGTTTTGCGGGCTGGCGCACACTCAGACGCGGGGCCTGAGTGTGTTACCGATTAGTGCAGGCCGAAGTAGCGCAGCAGCGCGGTGACCACCGCCGCCGATAAAATCACCACGATAAGCGGCATTTTGCGCCAGGCGAGAAACACCGCCACCGCCACGCCGAGGACGCGCGCGCTACCGGCAAAATGGCTGCCTTCGAAGAACGTTGCCGCCAGCGCGACGGCAAACAGTAAGGTCGTCGCGGCGTCGTTGAGTATCGCCTGTGAACGTTCGGACAGCGCCAGTTTATTGCCGAGTTTGGTGCCGCCAAAGCGCATCAAATACGTGCCGACGGACAGGACTGCGATACCCGCAATAATCCATAAGGTCTCGCCCATTATTTCTTCCTCGCAAACAGGCCCAGCAGCGACAACAGGACCGGCACGCCTGCGGGCGTAAACGGCACAGCGGCTAACGACAACGCCGCGCCGCTCATCGCGCGGATAAGCGTGGTGCGATGTTTAAAGGCCGGGATCACCAGCGCCACGAGGATGGCCGGGAACACCGCATCGAGGCCGATGGTTTCAGGGGACGGCAGCAATTTGCCTACGCCGCTGCCCAACAACACGCCGAGTGGCCAGAGGATTGCCACGCCGCAGCCGCACAGCCAATAAGCGGCTTTACGTTGTTCTGGCGTCGGTTGTGACATGCCAAACACCACACTTTCGTCGTTCATGACATGGCAGCCAAGCAGGCCGATGGCGCGCTTGCCGACCAGGTTACGCACCGCGACGCCGAAGGGAATATGACGGGCGTTGACCAGTAAACCCGCGACGGCGGCCGCCAGTGGATTGCCACCGCTGACAATAATCCCGAGGAACATAAACTCAGACGCACCGGCCAGCACCAGCGTGGATAGCGCCAACGGCACCCACAGTGGAAAGCCCCATGACATCGCCAGCGAGCCATAGGAAACCCCGACCACGCCAACCGCCAGGTCGACCAGAAGAATTGCTTTAATGGTGTCGCCTTTCAGGCAGGCGAGGTGACGTCGGAACATAGAAATTTAGCCATATCGAACGAGTATTCATTATAATGAACGCTGTTGAGTCGATTTACAAGATGAACGATTCGTTCGATTTATAAAACACGGAGCCGTGTATGACACAGCCAATCAGCGTTATCTCCCGCAGTCTGGTGCGCGAACGCCAGCGCACCGGGCTTTCATTGGCCGAAATTGCTCGTCGTGCCGGGATAGCCAAGTCGACGCTGTCGCAGCTGGAAGCAGGCAACGGTAATCCTAGCCTGGAAACCCTGTGGTCGCTGTGTGTGGCGCTGGATATTCCTTTCGCCCGACTGCTGGAGCCGCAGGCGTCAACCACCCAGGTACTTCGCCGCGGTGAAGGTACCAAAGTGGTGGCCGAGCAGGCCAACTATCAGGCAATTTTACTTGCCACCTGCCCGCCAGGCGCCCGTCGTGATATTTACCTGTTAATGACTCAGCCGGGCGCAGACCGCATTTCTCAACCGCATCCGCCGGGTTCCGTCGAGCATATTATTGTGACTCAGGGCCGGGCGTTGGTGGGGTTAACGCAAGCGCCAGAAGAATTAGGCGAAGGGGATTACATTTGTTATCCCGCCGACCAGGAGCATGTTTTCAAAGCACTTGAAGACGATACCCAGGCCATTCTGGTCGCAGAACAGAATTAGCTATACCCGTCATACTTCAAGCTGCATGTGCGTTGGCTTTCCTCGCTCACCCCAGCCACTTACTTGAGTAAGCTCCTGGGGATTCGCTGCGTCGCCGCGTTACTCGGCCTATGGCCTCGCCCCTTCGGGGCCAGCGCAAGCGCTGTTCAAAACGCTTCAGGCGTTTTGTCCTGCAACTCGAATTATTTTGGGTATATAACCGTCCTCAATAATTGGGGCGGCTTTTCGCTTAATTAATTAGTTTATTATATGATTCAAAATAATGGATGTTATCTCGCTCACGTTGTTGCCTCTTTTTATTATCACCTTCCTGCACTAAATAATATTATCTCTTGTCTGTTGTATTCAGCGGGTTTCTGAATGAAATCAAGCTGAATGAAGGCGAGTTATTTCCTTAACTCAATAAACTATAAATATAAACAATCCATCGCAGTTATATATTCATGGCGGAAAGATATACCCGCCTTATTATTTTCTCAAGGAACGATGTATATGAAAAGAACGGCAATCGCAGTTGCTATCGGATGCTTATTGGTGGCAAATTCGGCTACGGCAAAATCAACCCCGCTCTCCGTTGAACAGCGTCTTCAACTGCTTGAAGACCGACTTGTTTCTGCTGAAAACCGGGCTGAAAAAGCAGAGCAAGAAGTTCAGGTATTGAAAGCCCGGCAAACGACAGACCGCAAGGAGATCAAGGAAGTACAGGAACGCGTGGTGGTGAAAAGCGAGACCCCGACAACGGAAACCGCAAAAAACACCGCCAGCCCTGCATTATCGCTTTCCGGTTACGGTGACCTGAAAATTTACGGTGACGTCGAATTCAATATGGATGCCGAAAGTCGCAAAGGGGCTTTAATTTCGAATAGTGATGACAGTAATGAACGCTGGGATTTAAATGGCCGCATCCTGTTAGGTTTTGACGGAATGAGAAAGCTGGACAACGGTTATTTTGCCGGGTTTAGCGCCCAGCCGTTGGCCGACATGACTGGTTTCCTGGATCTTGATGATGCCGTCTTCTTCTTCGGCCGGGAAAATGACTGGAAGATTAAAGTCGGACGCTTCGAAGCCTACGACATGTTCCCGTTAAATCAGGATACGTTTGTTGAGCACTCCGGAAATACCGCCAACGATCTGTATGACGACGGTCATGGTTATATTTACATGATGAAAGAAGGGCGTGGTCGTTCGGACTCCGGCGGCAATTTCCTGATGAGCAAGCAGATTGATAACTGGTATTTCGAACTGAACACTCTGCTTGAAGACGGTACGGCGCTGTTTACCGACACGCAGTATCACGGTCGCGATATGGAGCAAGAGAAGAACGTGGCTTATGTGCGCCCGGTGGTCTCCTGGTCTGAAGGCGCATTTTCCATGGCGGCAGCAATGGAAAGTAACCTGGTCAACAATGCCTACGGTTATTACGATGCTAATGGTCAGTTTGTCGACCAGTCCAGCCGGACCGGCTATGGCATGACCATGACCTGGAACGGGCTGAAAAACGATCCTGATAATGGCGTGGTGTTGAACCTCAACACCGCCTATCTCGACGCTTCCGACGAAAAAGATTTCAGCGCCGGGGTGAACGCCTTATGGCAGCGTTTCGAACTTGGTTACATCTACGCGCATAACAAGATTGACGAGTATTCAGGCGTTATCTGTGACGATGATTGCTGGATTGATGAAGCAGGCACCTATGATATTCACACCATCCATGCTTCGTATCAGATCCCGAATGTAATGGATATGCAGAACTTTAATATCTATCTGGGAGCCTACTGGTCGAAACTGCAAGGCGATAGCGATATCGGCAGTGATGACGATCGTTACGGCGGCCGCGTGCGGTTTAAATACTTCTTCTAAGTTGTTAATCGCCATCAAGCGCCTGACATCAGGCGCTTTTCTTAGAGCCTATCCATCAGGGATAGGCTCTTATTATCTATTCCAGCCAGAACACTTCTTTCAGCTCCGCACTCACCGGGCTGTTGTCCGCATTCGACGGCATCACTTCACCCATGAATTTCCACCAGCGCTGGCACACATCGGTGTTGGCGACGGCATCCCAGCGCTCTTCTGACTCGATTTCGACTGTCGCAAACAGCAGGTTGCGGGCCTTGTCGAGATAAATGGCGTAATGGTGCGCGCCATGAGCTTTCAGCACCGCTTCCAGCTCGGGCCAGATCGGGTTGTGGCGACGTTCATATTCTTCGTGTGTATGCGGGTGGACCTGCATGACAAACGCTTTATGGATCATAATGCCTCCAGATACAGCTCGCGCACGTCGTCGCGGTTGGCGGTGCGTGGGTTGCATGGTGCGCACGGGTCGGCGAGGGCTTTGTCCAGCCAGCCTTCAATGTCGGCTTTGGTGACGCCGAGTTCTTTGAAGCCTGCCGGAATGCCGACGCGGGTGCTCAGGTCACGAATCGCCTGAATCGCCGTCATGCTTGCCGCGTCGTCGTTCATGCCACGAGTATCGACGCCCATCGCCTGTGCGACACGAGCGAAACGAGCAACCGCGTTCGGACGGTTAAAGTTTTCGATGATTGGCAACAGGATGGCGTTGCAGACGCCGTGCGGCAGGTTATGCGTCGCACCTGGCTGATGCGCCAGGGCATGAACCAGCCCCAATCCAGCGCTGTTAAACGCCATGCCCGCCAGATACTGGCCGAACGCCATCTGTTCGCGCGCGTCGAGATTATGCCCGTCATCCACCGCTTTTGGCAGCCAAAGGGTAATCAGGCGAATGGCTTCCAGCGCGTTAGCGTCGGTCAACGGATGCGCGCCCACCGAAACAAAGGCTTCGATGGCGTGCGTTAGCGCATCCATGCCAGTTGCCGCAGTGATGGACGCCGGAATATCGAGCATCACGCTGGCGTCGTCCACAGCGATATCCGGAATGATATTCGGGTCGATGATGACTTCTTTTACCTGACGCACGCTGTCGATGATCACCGCGTTACTGGTCATCTCCGCGGCGGTTCCGGCGGTGGTGTTAATTGCCACCAGTGGCACGCCGGGGTACTTCACTTTGCCTACGCCGGAATAGTCCGTGGAAGGGCCTGGGTTGGCGGTAAGGATTTTGACGGCTTTGGCGGTGTCAATCGGGCTGCCGCCGCCAAAGGCGATAATGAAATCACAACGGGCGTCCTGCCAGGCCTGATAGCCTTTTTGCACCAGTGCTTCCGTCGGGTTAGGGAACACGTCATCGAACAGGTGATAAGACATCTGGTGCGCATCCAGCGCGGTAAACAGGGAATCGAGCAGGCCCATTTTTACCAGTTGTCCGTCGGTGACAATCAACGCTTTACCCCATTGCTTGCCCGCCACCAGATTGACCATATCCTCGATTGCACCCGCGCCATGCAGGCTGATTTTCGGCAGTGCCAACATAAAACTCATGCTTATTCTCCTTAATATTGCTGATTTTACTGCCCGATGGCGCGGCACTTGCCAGGCCTACAAAACCCGTAGGCCGGGTAAACGGAGTGCCACCCGGCATTAGATACGTCGTCGCTGTAAGATCCGGCGGGTGATAATCGGCAGTGAAATCACCACGATCAGCATCGCGCCGATGATTATCGACATCACGATGCCCGGTACGTTGAGAAGGCTCAGGCCAAAGGTCACCAGCCCCATCAGGAAGGCGGCGATAATCACGCCCACCATGCTGCCGGAGCCGCCAAGAATATTGACCCCGCCGAGTACTGCCATCGTCACCACTGATAATTCCCAACCCAGCGCAATGGTCGGGCGCGTGCTACCCAGACGCGACGTCAGCAGCACGGCGGCAAGGCCGGACATCAGCCCGACCAGCACAAACAGCATCAGGTTGTGGCGCTTGACGTTAATGCCCGAAAACCACGCACCGGTCGGGTTATTGCCAATGGCAAAGGTGCGGCGACCAAAGTTGGTTTTGTGCAACACGAAGGTGAACACCGCGGCGAGCACGATAAACAGCGCGAACTCAAACGACAGCGCGCCCCAGACGTAGCCCTGACCGAACCATGCGAAGCTCGCCGGATAGTGATTCAGCGCCTGATCGCCGAGCAAAATGTAGGAAATGCCGCGGAACAGGCTCATGGTGCCGATGGTGATAACGATGGAAGAGAGGTTCAGCCGGGTGACCAACAGCCCGTTCACCAATCCGCACAACACGCCCACGCCCAGTCCCACGCATACCAATAGCGGCGTATCCATTCCCGCCACGGCGCAAAAGCCCATCGCCGTGGAACTCAAGGCGATGATCGCTGCCACCGACAGGTCAATTTCACGGGCGATGATCAGCATCGCCATCGGCAACACGATGATCGCTTTTTCGGTGAAGTTGAAGGTGGCATCTGACAGGTTCCAGATGTTGAGAAAATAGGGTGAGGCGAACGCATTCACCACGAACACCGCCAGGGTGACCGCCAGCAGAAAGCCTTCCCAGCACGCCAGGCGCTGGAAAAATGACGGGGCGGGTGATGCGTTTTGCACAGCGTCAGACGTCAGCATTTTGCTCATGGTTTCACCGCCAGTTTTTGCCGGGCCAGCGCCGCATCACGCAGGATGAGGCGACCTTTGCGTTTGTTGCCGCGCTCGTTGAGCACCACCGCAATCACAATCACCGCGCCGGAAATCGCCATCTGCCAGAACGGCGATACACCGATAACCGGCAAGGCATTGTTGATAACCCCGAGGAACAGCGCGCCAAACAGACAGCCGAGCACGCGCCCGGTGCCGCCCATGGTGCTGATCCCGCCGATCACGCAGGCGGCGACAATCTGTAGCTCAAAGCCGTTGGCGACATCGACGTACGCCACCGCAAAGCGTGAAATCCACAAATAGCCGCAGAAACCGGCGAGCGCACCGGAGAGACAGAAGCTGACGAACTGCATTTTTCCGGCGTTGATCCCGGTGTAATACGCCGCCGTGGCGTTGCCGCCCGCGGTGTAAAGTGAACGTCCCGTCCGGCTGTAACGCAGGAAATAGCCGACCACAAACAGTGCGGCGATGGCACACCAACTCAGCACCGGTAGCCCGAGTAAAGCGGCGCGCGGCAGGCCGAGAAAATCAGCGCTCATCTGGTTGGAGTTCACCCAGCCGCCGTTGGACAGCAGAAAAATAACCCCGCGATAAATGCTCATCGTGCCGAGCGTCACCACAATCGCCGGAATACCCAGTTTCCACACCAGTAGCCCGTTGATGACGCCCATCAGCAGGCCGAGCAGGGTGGCCAGCGCCAGCAGCGCAACCACCGGAATGTCCGGATGGTGGAAATTGAGCAGTGCCACAATCATGCCAGTGAGGGCCAGATTGGCGGCCATCGACAGGTCGATGCCTTTGGTCAGCAGCACCATCATCTGGCCGAGGGCGAGAATGATAAGGATGGCCGTATCGTTGAACATTTCCACCAGATTACCCGGGGCGATGAACGACGGCGTGCGGCTGCCGATGGCGGCGACCAACAGCACAATCACCGCAGCCAGCAGGGCTTCGCGGTGTTTAAGCAGAGATTTCAACATCATGCCGCCTCCCTGCCTGCACCACTGGCGGCGCTGACAATTACCTCCGCCGTCGCGTCGCCCGCGCGGTATTCCGCGACCATCAACCCTTCGTGCATCACGATGATGCGGTCCGCCATGCCCATCACTTCGGGCAGTTCGGATGACACCATGATCACCGCCAGACCTTGCCCCACCAGCTCAGACATGAACTGATGTACCGCCGCTTTGGAGCCGATATCAATGCCTTTGGTCGGTTCGTCGAGGATGATCACCTCGGGATGAGTCGCAAGCCATTTACCGATCACCACCTTCTGCTGGTTACCGCCGGACAGCGTTTCAACGGCTTGCCGCCAGCTGGAGGCTTTGACCTGCAAGCGTTTGGCGTAGTCGTCTGCGAGTTTCCATTCCCTTTCTTCGTGTAACACGCCATTCGGGTTGAGCTTCCGTAGCTGAGGCAGGCTGATGTTTTGCGCGATCGGCAGCGCAATGATCGCCCCCTGTTTTTGCCGTTCTTCCGGCACGCAAACAATCCCGGCCTGGATAGCATCGGCGGGCTGGTGGAAGTGTACGGTCTGACCGTTCAGGACAATTTCGCCGGACGACGGCTGCGTGACACCGGACAGCGCCTGCATCAACTCGGTACGCCCGGCACCGACCAGGCCGTAAAAGCCGAGAATTTCGCCTTTGCGCAGGCTGAAATTGATATGCGCAAATTCAGTCGGATGGCATAAGTCTTTCACTTCCAGCACCGTGTCGCCCGGTTCGCACGCCACTTTCGGGAAGGTCTGGGTGATGGCGCGGCCCACCATCATGGCCACCATCCGCTCTTCGGTAATGTCATGGATGTTGCCTGCCCCGACGAACACTCCGTCGCGCAGAATGGTGTAGTGATCGGCCAGTTCGAAGATTTCGTCGAATTTGTGCGAGATAAAAAGAATGGCTTTGCCGTCCTGTTTCAGGCGTTCAACGATTTGATAAAACTCCAGAATTTCATGCTGAGAAAGCGCCGCAGTCGGTTCGTCGAGAATCACCACCTGCGCATCAAACGACAGCGCGCGCGCAATGGCGACCATATGACGCTGGGCGATACTTAACGTTTTCAGCGTGGCGAGTGGGTCAATCTGCACTTCAAGCCGCGAGAGCAGCGCCTGAGCGCGACGGTGCATTTCCGACCAGTCGAGTTTCTTCAGAAAGCCCTTACAGACGTACTGCCCGGCGAAAATGTTTTCGGTGACCGACAGTTCATCGAACAGCACGGTCTCCTGATGAATCGCGGTGATCCCCACTTTGTGGGCAGAATCCGGCGTGGGCAGCTGAATGGGGATTGCTTTATAGAGAATGTCGCCTTCGTCGGGCTGATAAATACCCGTCATCACTTTGACCAGCGTGGACTTTCCGGCACCGTTTTCGCCAATCAGCGCAGTGACTTTTCCGGGCCACAGGCTCAGTTGCACATTCTCCAGGGCGCGTACGCCGGGGAAGAATTTGCTGATGCCCGTGAGCTGGAGCAAGGGAGTGGATTCGGTCATGATGGTTCTCCGTCAAAGGGGTCTTGTAGGGCGGGTAAGCGGTAACGCCACCCGCCGTGTTGCCGGATGGCGCTACCGCTTACCCGGCCTACAAAACGCATCAGAAAATTTTGGAGAACTTATCAATGTTGCTGGCATCGTAAACGAACGGCTTCGCCATCGCGCCGTTGCCGTCGGCATCCAGCGTTACGTTGCCGAGTTTACCCATGCTGGCTTCGGTTTTGGTGGCGCTGCCTTTGACCAGATCGTCCGCTAAATACGTTGCCGCATAGCCCAGATCGATAGGGTTCCAGATAGCAAAACTTTTGCTGGCGCCGGATTTGATTGCCCCAGCCATTTCAGACGGCAGACCCAGGCCAGTTACGTACACTTTGCCGATTTTGCCCTGATCCTTTACTGCCTGCGCCGCGGCCACAATACCAACGGATGACGGCGACACGATAACTTTCAGGTCAGGATAGGTTTTCAGCAAACCGACCGCTTCGCGGTAGCTTTTATCGGAAAGGTCATCGCCGTAGGCCACCGTCACCAGATTGACTGACGGATACTGCGGCAGCACTTTTTTCATCTCCGCAATCCAGATGTTCTGGTTGGTGGAGGTAGGCGTGGCGCTAAGAATAGCAACATCGCCTTTGTCCACGTTCAGCGCCTTCAGCGCATCGGCGGCCAGTTTGACGTTGGTTTCACCGATCAACGCGTTATTGGAAGGATTCAGGTGGATCTGACGGCCCGCCTGCGCCACGCCGGAATCCCATGACACGACTTTGATGCCACGCTGCATCGCTTTTTTCAGTACCGGCACCAGCGCATCCGGATCGTTGGCGGAAATAGCGATCGCATCGACACCCTGAGCGATCAACCCGTTCAGCACTTCGATCTGTGCTTCTGCGGTGGTGGTTGTTGGCCCGGTATAAATGACTTTGACGTCACCTAACTCTTTTGCCGCTTCCTGCGCGCCAACGTTGGCTGCTTCAAAAAATCCATTTCCCAGCGATTTTGCCACCAGGGCGATTTTGACTTCAGCAAATGAGGAACCGGAAAACGCCAGTGCGGCAACGGTGAGGATCAAGCTTAGTTTTATTTTCATTGCTTTTACTCCACTGAATTGAGTTAGTTGTAGGGATTGCAGGTGTATTCGCCCCGTCTCAATGAGCGGGGCGCGATGTTGTTATCTGTAAACAGTTATGCGTAAAGCGCTAATGCTGATGCCATCGGGGTCACGCCAAAGCGTTTGCCAAGAGCAATCAGTTCTTCCCGGGTGATGGTCTGTTTCATGCCGCCCATCGAATAGACCTTCACCAGAACTTCTGCCGATTTCTCGGCGGTATCAATTAAGCCAAACGCTTCATCGAGCGTTGGGCCGCTGCCGAATACGCCGTGGAACGGCCACAGCACCAGCGAATGCTGCTGCATTTCGGTGGCGGTTGCCTGGCCGATTTCATCGGTGCCCGGCACTATCCACGGCAGAATGCCGACGCCGTCCGGGAATACCACCAGACACTCGGTGCTGCCTTCCCAAAGTTTGCGTGTGAAAAGATCTGAGTTGTTTTCCAGCACGTAGGTCAGGGCAATCAGGTTGGTGGCATGACAGTGCATGATCACGCGGTCTTTGCCATTGGTCGCCTTGATACGTTCGCAATGGGAAAGGAAGTGCGCTGGCAGCTCAGAGGTTGGCACCGCTTCGTGCGTCAGCCCCCAAAGAATGTGGTAGCCCGCGCCGTCGCTGTCCACTTTCACCACCCCTAAATTGGCGGTCGGGTCGAGCTGCACGTTGCGGAAGAATTTGCCGGAACCGGTGACGATAAACGGCGTATTCGCCAGAGCAGGCATTGGCTGGCTCAGCGCGATATAGCGCGGCTTCGCATGGAAATCCGCTTCGAACGGTGCGATATCGGCGTCGTCGAGGCGCAGGGTCAGGTTGCCGCCGTTGCGTTCGTCCCAGCCTTTCAGCCAGGCATCGGTGGTGGCTTTGATCATGCCCTGGACGAACCAGGAATCGGTAATGGTGTGCATAGTCTTGTGGTTCCTTTGAAAATGCCGGGTGGCGCGTGGCTTACCCGGCCTACTCTTACCTGTAGGCCCGGCACGCAAAGCGCCGCCGGGCATGTCTTTTATTTACGCTTCGCTAAAACGTCCTTCTCATAAGCGCGAACGTTGTCGAGCCACTGGCTGCCTGCTGGCGCATCGTGACGCTGGCAGTACATTTCCCATACCGCCTGCCACGGCAGGCATTTCTGCTCTTCGAGCAGCGCCAGACGCGCGGTGTAATCACCGTCGAGCTCCAGCTGACGCAGTTCCGCCGTCGGTTCCAGCAGGGCGCGCAGCAGGGCTTTTTTCATGTTGCGCGTGCCAATCACCCACGCGGCGATGCGGTTAATCGAGGCGTCGAAGAAATCGAGGCCAATGTGTACGCGGTCGAACAGGTCGTGACGGATGATCTCGCTGGCGATAGCCTGAGTTTCGTCGTCCAGCAGCACCACGTGGTCACTGTCCCAGCGCACCGGGCGGCTCACGTGCAGCAGCAGGCGTGGTACGAACAGCATCGCGGCAGAAATTTTGTCGGAAATCACTTCGGTCGGATGGAAGTGACCCGCATCCAGGCACAGCGCGGTCTGGCGGCTGGTGGCGTAACCCATGTAAAACTCGTTGGAGCCGACGGTGTAGCTTTCAGCCCCAATGCCGAACAGTTTGCTTTCCACTGCATCAATGTGATGCGCCGGGCTCAGTTTTTCGCTGATAATTTCATCCAGCGCGTTCATTAGACGCTGGCGCGGAGCGACGCGGTCGACGGTCAGGTCTTTCATGCCGTCCGGGATCCAGATGTTCATCACCGACGGGGTACCCAACTGATCGCCGAAATACGCGGATACGCGGCGGCTGGCTTTGCAGTGGTCAATCCAGAACTGGCGAATTTCATCGTTGGCGTGGGCCAGGGTAAAGCCGTCGGCGCTCATTGGGTGCGAGAAGCAGGACGGGTTGAAATCCAGCCCCAGCTTGTTGGTTTTCGCCCACTGCACCCAGTTTTTGAAATGCTCGGGTTTGATTTCGTTACGGCCAACCGGCTGGTCTGATTCCAGATAAATGGCGTGCAGGTTCAGACGTTTTGGACCCGGGATCAGGCTCAGGGCTTGCTCCAGATCGGCTCGCAGTTCAGTAGCGTTGCGCGCTTTGCCCGGATAGTTACCGGTCGCCTGGATGCCGCCGGTCAGCGCGCCGCCTGGGTTTTCAAACCCGGCCACGTCATCGCCCTGCCAGCAGTGCATTGAGACAGGCAGACGGTCGAGCTGACGCAGCGCCTCCTCGACGTCGACACCCACGGTGGCATAACGCTGTTTAGCCAGTTCCCAGGCTTGTTCAAGTTGAGTGGTCATGCGCAAAGCTCCTTCGTTTGTTGTGGCTGAAACTGCGCGACGTAGCGAGCAATTTCACTGTTCGAGTCCGGATTAAAGGTGGTGAGAGTGTGGTTGCCGCGCACCACCTTGCGAAAATCATCGACGTCCTTGAGTTCATCAAGCGTCATCAGCTGCACGCCGATATTGCCCAGCGTCGAGGCTTCAATCGGCCCGGCGATAACCGTCATGCCGCAGGCGTCGGCGCAGAGCTGATTGAGCAGTTCGTTCTGGCAGCCGCCGCCCACGATGTGTAGCTGTGAGAAGCGGTGACCGTGAAGGTCTGCGAGCTGGTGCAGCACGCGGGCGTACAACAGCGCCAGACTGTCGAAAATGCAACGCGCCAGTTCGGCAACGCTTTCCGGCACCGGCTGCTGGCTTTCGCTGCAGGCAGCCTGAATTTCGGCGCTCATGTTGTCGGGATTAATGAAGCGGTCATCGTTCGGATTGATAACGAACTGGCAGGCGGGCAGCGTCTGCGTGTGGGTGATAAGCCGTGTGATATCGCTGACGTTTTGCTCTTTCAGAACGCGTTGTAGCAGCCACAGGCCCATGATGTTTTTCAGCACCCGGTAGCGGCCTTCCGCGCCGCCTTCGTTGGTGATGTTGTTCGCCAATGCGATGTCGCAGGTGGCAGGCGTTTTACTCTCATAGCCCATCAACGACCAGGTGCCGGAGGACAAGTAGGCTGCGTGTTTGCCGGCCAGCGGAGACGCAATTACCGCGCTGGCGGTGTCGTGGCTGGCGACGGCAACGACCGGGATCTGATTGCCCAGCGGGCAAATCCAGTGCCCGACCACATTGCCTGGGTGCGTTGGCGTGCCAAACCAGTTACGTGGGGCGTGCGCCCAGTTAAGCAGGTCTTCATCCCAGTTATCGGTGTTGATGTTCACCATCTGGGTGGTGGTGGCGTTGGTGTATTCCCAGTTCATTTTGCCGGTCAGGCGGTAGCCGAAATAGTCGGGGATCAGCAGCGCATGGGCGACGCTGGCTAGCGCTTCCGGCTGTTGTTCCGCGAAGGCGCGGAACTGGTAAAGGGTATTAAACGGCAGGAACTGAATGCCGCTGCGGCGGTAAATATCGGCGCGTCCGAGCTCTTTCTCAGCGAGTTGCATCACGCCCTGCGTACGGCTGTCGCGGTAGGAAATCGGCAGCCCGACACGATTGCCGTCTTTATCCAGCAGCACATAGTCCACGCCCCAGGTATCAATGCCGATGCTGTCGATAAGAATGCCGTCGTCGCAAACTTTCTTCAGCCCGCAGCGGATTTCAGCTTCCAGGCTGTCGATATCCCAACAGTCGGTGCCGTCCACTTTCTGGAGCGTATTCATAAAGCGGTGGATTTCACGCAGTGTCAGAGTCCTTTCTTTGCGGTCGTAACAGGCAAGCATTACGCGTCCGCTTGAGGCTCCTAAATCCACCGCCACACAATGGCGAAAACTCATGGCAGGGTCCTTCTGATAGTCATTGCTGACAGTCTGGGTCACCGCCGAATTTGCTACCTTCTCACCACTGACAGCCCTAAATGGCGGCTGGCAAGAAAGCAAAGATGAACGTGAGGGGCTTCACAGTTTCCAGTAATAACGCCGTTTCATACGGGTGTGACGCTGGACGCATTTCCTGATTTTTCCTGTCGTTTCTTGAAAAACGAACAGGGTTTGCGCGCTTTGCTGTCAAAAATTCAAGGTGAGAATGGCGAGGGCTGCTTATTATCCTGATAACTTTTCTCATTTAGTGGGGCCGTCATGACCGTATTGCACAGCGTGGATTTTTTTCCGTCAGGACATGCACCTGTTGCCATTGAGCCACGGCTTCCACAGGCTGAATTCCCGGAACATCACCATGATTTTCATGAGATAGTGATCGTCGAACACGGCACGGGTATTCACGTATTTAACGGCCAGCCGTACACCATCACCGGCGGTACGGTCTGTTTCGTGCGCGATCACGACCGGCATATGTATGAGCACACCGACAATCTGTGCCTGACCAACGTGCTGTACCGTTCGCCGGATGCGTTCCAGTTCCTGTCCGGCCTGGAACAGCTGCTGCCGCAAGAGCAGGATGGGGTCTACCCGTCGCACTGGCGGGTGAATCAGGCAGTGTTGCAACAAGTCCGGCAGGTTGTGCAGCAGATGGAAGCGCTCGATAGTGGAGACGACATGCACGCCATCGCCAACCGCGAAATTCTGTTTATGCAGCTGTTGGTGCATTTGCGTAAAGGCAGCCTGACGGCAGAGGCGACCAATAACGATGCTCGCCTGAGTTTGTTGATGGCGTGGCTGGAAGACCATTTCGCCGACGATGTGTGCTGGGAAGAGGTTGCTGACTGCTTTTCGCTGTCGCTGCGTACCCTGCATCGCCAGCTCAAACAGCACACCGGTATGACGCCGCAACGCTACCTCAATCGCATTCGTCTGACCAAAGCGCGTCACCTGCTGCGCCACAGTGACGAAAGCGTCACAGATATCGCATTTCGCTGCGGTTTTGGCGACAGTAACCATTTTTCGACGCTGTTTCGCCGCGAGTTTCAATGGTCTCCACGTGACATTCGTCAGGGGCGCGATACCGTACTTCAGTAACGCGAGACCAGTCACCGTTTTTTGCTGTAAAAACAGCTAATAATATCCGGTTATCCGCTGTTTGAGGTTTCGCTGTGCCTGCTCCACTCATTCTTCGAAAAGCCGAATTTTTTACGTCGCCGCAGCAAGCGGTGGCGGTGGCCGATCGCTACCCGCAAAACGTGTTTGCTGAGCACACGCATGAGTTCTGTGAGCTGGTGCTGGTGTGGCGTGGCAACGGGCTGCATATCCTCAACGATCGCCCGTACCGCATAACGCGGGGCGATTTGTTTTACATTCGCGCGGAAGACAAGCACTCCTACGCCTCGGTGAATGACCTGGTTCTGCAGAATATTATCTATTGCCCGGAACGGCTGAAGCTCAATCTGGACTGGGCGGCGCACATTCCCGGCCTGCACGGCACTGCCTGGACGCCACACTGGCGGATTGGCAGCAGCGGCATGGCTCAGGTACGGCAGGTGATCACCGCGCTGGAACAAGAGAGCCATAAAACCTGCAGCCATGCGAACGACATGGCTGAGCTGCTGTTTGCACAGCTGGTGGTGGCGCTGCGCCGTCATCGATACGCCACGGATAATCTGGCTGCGACGGAGAGCGAAGCGCTGCTCGATAAGCTTCTCACCGCGCTGGCGGGTAGCCTGAACCGACCTTTCGCGCTGGATCAATTCTGCGAACAGCACACCTGCAGTGAACGCACGCTGCGTCAGCAGTTCCGCAGCCAGACGGGTATGACCATCAACCACTATTTACGCCAGTTGCGGATTTGCCACGCGCAATATTTGCTGCAGCATTCAGAATTGATGATCGGGGAAATTGCGATGCACTGCGGCTTTGAGGACAGCAACTACTTTTCAGTGGTGTTTAACCGGGAAGTGGGGATGACGCCAGGGCAGTGGCGTCATCGTAATGCGGCCTGAAATAGCAGGGAAAGAGAATATTTTAAATAACCTACAAATAATGGTGTTATTTCCTGCGTGATATTAAAATGAGTGCTCTGTGCAATAAATCACATTTAACGGTGACTTTTTGCTTTATGCTCCGATTATTATTTGCGGAGGTAGTATGCCAGCTATTTTCATCACACTTATCATGAACAGCGTCGCTTTTTTGCTATCAATTGATAGCAAAATTAAAGCGCTGCTGGATAATGCGTGCTGGTTTAATTCCCTGCAAGACCTGACTACAAATAATACGCCGGATGACGGTGATGATATGGATGCGCAAATGGCGCAAAACTGGTCGAGCTTATGGGATTGTGCAGGTCAGGCGCTGCAAATAAATCTCGAACATCATTTTTATCTGCCCAACCCTTCGGACCAACCTGCGTCGCCATCGACATTGGGTTGCCGTAAAAGGACGGAACTGACATTCAGTTTCCGCAATTCGAGTCTGCATCAGTTGGTAGTGTGCCGTCATGCCAGTGGCTCAGATGGTGATCACCTTCAGGCTATCCCCCTGCAATTCATAAAGCACAATGCGCGTTTTCGCCATTGTGCTTTTTTATTATCTGAACTCATCAGAGAGGATGCGTTATGTACATTGTTTGTGTCGCTGCTTGTCCAACCGGTGTCGCGCACACCTTTATGGCCGCTGAAGCTCTTGAGATAACAGGGAAAAAACGGGGTCATGATATCAAAGTAGAAACCCAGGGTAGTCTGGGGACAGAAAACGAAATTACCGCTGACGATCTGTCCCGGGCCGATGCGGTAATCATCGCCGCTGACGTGGCTATCAGTGATAAAGAGCGCTTCGAGGGCATGATAAAACTGGAGTGCAGCGTTTCCGATCCGATCAAATTTGGCGATGCGGTATTTGAAGCCGTAGAGCAGGAGGTGGCAAATGGCTAAATTTCAGGGCGGGGGGCAACGCTCCACGGGCGCAGAGGTGAAAAACGCCATCATGACAGGCGTCTCATGGATGTTGCCGTTTGTCATCTCTGGGGCGGTGATCATGGGGATTGCACGTATCGGTGCCTCGTTGTACGGCATTGATAATATCTGGGATACCAGCCACGAACAGGCCGCCAGCGTGATGGTGCAGATGCTGCATAAATTCGATGGTTTCGGTGGCCTGGCGTTGTCGCTGATGCTGCCGATAGTGGCGGGTTATATCAGTTTTGCCCTGGCGAACAAGCCGGGTCTGGCGCCAGGCATGGTGGGCGGCCTGTTGGCCAGCAATCTGGGCACCGGGTTTCTTGGCGCTCTGGCGGCGGGTTTTGTGGCGGGTTACATCGTTCTGGCCCTGAATCGCTGGATAAAATTACCGAAAACCCTGGCCTCCGCGGGGCCGATTTTTATCCTGCCGGTCGGGGGTACGCTGCTGACCTGCATTGTGATGGCTTTTGTTATTGGCACACCGCTGGCGGCGCTGAATCACGGTATGGAGCAATGGCTGCTGTCGATGTCGGGCACCAACAAAGTTCTGTTGGCGGCGGTGATTGGCGGCATGGTGGGCTTCGATCTTGGCGGTCCGGTCAATAAGGCGGCGGTAACGACTGCGATGGCGTTATTGGCCTCCGGTATCTATGACCCGAATACTGCGGCTCAGGTGGCTATTATTGTTCCGCCGATTGGTCTGGGCGTGGCCACTCTTATCTGGTCTTCGCGATTCCCGGAATCGTTACGTGAAGCCGGTAAAGCCTCCACCCTGATGGGCCTTATCGGTGTGTCCGAAGGGGCGATCCCTTTTGCGCTGGCTAACCCGCGGATCATTGTTGTTAACGTCATTGGCTCTGCCGTTGGTGCGTCGATGGCCGTTGGACTGGGGGCGAGTAACCATGCCCCTATTTCTGGGTTTTATGGCTGGCTGGCGGTTGAGCAATGGCCGATTTATGTCCTGTCCATTGCCTGTGGTTCAGCGATTATTGCGTGCGGATCGCTATTCATTTTCCGTGGCGAAGCAACGCCTGTTTCGGGTGGTAATAAAACAACGCCTGCGCCGAAATTTAAAGCCAGCAGATAATACGCTGCTGGCGTATTAATCCGAACAGTTTGCAGCGTGGACCAATTATTTCCTCCGCGCGGGAGACGCACATCTTAAATACGGAAAATAATATGAAGACAGTTCATTTAATTCAGCATACCCATTGGGATCGGGAGTGGTATTTCACAGAGAATGACTCGCGAACGGTCCTTTATTATTTTATGGCCGACGTCATTGCGCGCCTTGAAGCCGATGAATCATTGGGACCGCTGGTTCTGGATGGGCAGACGGTGGTGCTGGAAGACTATTTCCAGGTAGCTCCGGACAATCGTGAGCGAGTCCTTAAGCTCATTACAGCGGGACGGCTGTTGATCGGACCGTGGTATACCCAGACTGATTTTCTGGTGGTCGGTGCCGAATCCATCACCCGCAATCTGCTGTTGGGCATGGCGGACTGCCAGACGCTGGGAAGCCGTATGCCCGTTGGTTATGTTCCCGACTCATTCGGGCAGAGTGCGCAGTTGCCGATGTTCCTGGCCCAGTTCGCTATCGATCGGGCGGTTATCTGGCGCGGCTGGTGTGAACACGACGTCGCCAGCAGCGAGTTTATCTGGCGCAGCGCAGACGGCAGCAGTGTGACCACCGCGGTTCTGCCCTGGGGCTACGGTTGCGCTAAATGGCTGCCGACGAATGCGGAGGAAGCCTGGCGGGTACTGCCGGGTATATTGCAAAAACAGGCGAAATTCAGCGCGTCAGCGCAGATATTACTGCCGAACGGCAACGACCAGTCTCCCTTTGAGTATGGCGTGCCCGCCATGCTCGATACGCTCAACGAACAGCAGGCCGAGTACCGTTTTGTGCGCAGCGATTTCAGCCGCTATTTTCAGGCACTGGAAGGCGAAACGCTGGCGGAATTTCAGGGCGAGCTGCTCAGCCCGAAGTATATGCGCATCCATCGGGGCATTTTCTCGACCCGCATGGATATCAAACAGGCCAACGCCCGGCTGGAAAACTTTGTCAGTCAGCAGCTTGAACCGCTGCTGAGTGTGGTGTGGCGGTTGGGGCTGCCTTATCCGCAAACCGCTGTGGAGAACATCTGGCGCGAGGCGATGAAATCCCATGCCCATGACAGTATCGGCGGCTGTAACGCCGATCGCGTTAATGCGATGGTCAAAGCGCGGCTGACATCCGGGCAGGAAAGCGCCAGCCAGCTGTTTGAGCTGAATATGAAAATGCTGGCGGAAGGGATCGATGCCCGCCAGCAAGGCAAAAAAATCATTATCTTCAACTCGCTTCCTTACGAGCGCGACGGCCGGGTGGCGCTGACGCTGTATGTCCCCGGCACTGATTTTTGCATCGTTGATGCCTCAGGACAGCCCTGTCGCTGGCAGATTGTGCATGAAGAACAGCAGGATATGTCGGTTATTGTGCAGGAGCTTTCTAACAGCACGACGACGGTCTGGTATCGCAAATGTACCCTCCTGCTGGAAGCGAAAGCGCTGCCAGCCTGCGGATATCAGACGTTATATCTTCAGGAAGATTGTGCTGCAGGGTTTGTCGCGACAAGCGGGGAGATTTCAGCGCTGGAAAACGGCTGGCTGCGTCTGACGCTGGATGAGGGGCAGATCTCCCTGCTCGATAAACGTAGTGGCAAACGTTGGGAACACATTCTGCAACTGGTCGACGGCGGCGATGCGGGCGATAACTACAACTATTCGCCACCGGAGGAGGACTGGCGCGTGACCAGCGATGGCGCGTTGACGTCTGCCACCTGGCAGCGCGGTACGCTTGCCGATACGCTGACACTCAACTGGTCCATTGCAGCCCCCGTCGATCAGCTGGCTCGCCAGCAGCATCTGTGCAACGCGCAGTTGAATGTCAGCATGACGCTGGCGCTTGATCATGACCGCCCGCTGCTGGATGTGCAGGTGAGCCTCGATAACACCTTGCGTGATCATCGCTTGCAGGTCGAAATCCCCACTGACATTGGCGAGATGTTCCACTTCGCCGATCAACCTTTTGGTCTGATCCGCCGTGAAAATCGCCCGCAAACGCTGGCGGTGTGGCAGCAGGAACAGTGGACGGAAGCGCCCGCTTCGCTGTGGCCGATGCAAAGTCTGGTGATGATGCATAACCAAAGCCATGGGATGTGCGTGGTGACAGAGGGACTACGCGAATATGAGATCCCGGCGGATAAACCGGCAACGCTGGCGATTACGCTACTGCGCAGCGTCGGCTGGCTGGGACAAGCCAATATGCCGTGGCGTCCAGGACGTGCCTCTGGCATGGTTTTACCTTCTCCGGACTCGCAGCTGACGGGGCCATTTCACTGCCATTTTGCACTCCTGCCGCTGCATCAGGGGCCGGATGCGACCTTCTGGCGCGACGTGGAGAACTGGCGCACGCCCGCCCTCGGCTGGCTGGATTCCGGCTGGTCGCGCTTTAAAACCAACCCTCACGGCAAGTCATTCCCGTCCTCGTACAGCCTGCTGAGCTGGGATACGCCGTTGCATTTCAGTACGCTCAAAAAAGCGCAAAATGGCGATGCCCTGATCCTGCGTGGCTGGAATCCTGGTACTTCGCTGCTGTCCAGCGCGGCCCCTGTTGCGGCGGGCGATATCACGCCTGTCACGCTGGCGGAAACCTCGCTTTGTGCTCTGCAAAAAACGGTTTCTGCTTGCGCGCCGGTGAGCTGGCGGATCCAGCCTGCGAAAGAAGGAAAATCCGATGCTTAAAATCCCGTTTATTTGTCCCCTGGAAAATGGCCTGCACGCCAGACCCGCCAGCGAACTGGAACAGCGAGTGACGCCATTTCGTGCCCGTGTCACCCTGCATAATCTGCGCAATCAGCGACAGGTGGATGCGCGTAGTGTACTGGCGTTAATCGGAGCAGACGTGGTGTTTCAGGATGCTTGCGAACTGCTGATTGATGGTGATGACGAGCAGGCAGCACGCCAGGCGCTGGGCGCGTTTATCACCAATGAACTGGCCGAATGTGACGCGGCGCTTGTCACGCCCTCCGTTTCTCATGAGCAGCCATTGCCTGTCTTTCTGGCGGCCACCACCGCGCAATGTCTGCGTGGCGGTGGCATCAGCCCGGGGCTGGCCAAAGGTATTGCTGTGCCGTTAGGGACGGTAGATCTGTTGCGGCTGGCACAGCAGGAAGCGCCACAGGAAGCTGAACACCAGAGGCAAATGCTGATCCAGGCGTTAAGCGCGGTACGTGATCAGGTGCAGACAGAATTGCGGCATGCGCAGGGTGAGACTGCGGACGTGCTGAAAGCGCACAAGAAACTGCTGCACGACACGATGCTGGAGCAGGCGTTGTTTTCTGTGCCCAATGCCCGCAATGCACTGGCGGCGCTGGCACAAGGGATCACTCAACTCAGCCTTCCGCTGCGTGAGAGTCGCAGCGTTTACCTGCAACAGCGGGCGCTGGATTTGCAGGATTTAGGGCTGCGTCTGGCGGCGTTTCTGCTCCCCGGCCCGCTCTTTACCTTGCCGGAATTAACCCGGGATTCTGTCGTCATCAGCGCATCCCCAATCACTCCCGGACAATTTCTGGCGCTGCGTGGAACGCATCTGAAAGGCATTGTGATGGGCGAAGGCGGTGAGACATCACACACCGCGATCCTCGCCCGTTCGTTTGGCATTCCGCTGCTTTGCGCACCGGAGGTGAGAGTGCCGGACGGAACGCCGTTGCTCCTCGACTCACGCTATGGCGTGCTGGTGATTGCACCGGATGCGTGTGCACAACAGTGGTACGCCATGGAGGCAGAAAAGGACGTGCGCATCGCCCAGCGCTTAGCGCCGCTGTTGCAGCAAAAGGGCACCAGCCGCGATGGCGAATCGGTATCGTTGCTGGCCAATATTGCGCTGGCTGCCGAAGCGGAAGGGGCATTTGCTGCGGGGGCGGAAGGAATAGGCCTGTTTCGCACCGAAATGCTTTTTTGTGAACGCAGCGCGCCGCCGGAAGAAGAGGAGCAGTACCAGGCTTACCGCCATGTGCTGGAGCAGGCGCAGGGAAGAAAGGTGGTTATCCGCACGCTGGATATCGGGGGCGATAAACCCTGCGACTATCTCAATCTGCCGTCGGAAGAGAACCCGTTCCTTGGCTGGCGTGCGGTGCGTCTCTATCCCGCGTTTCTGACGCTTTTCAGCCATCAGGTGCGGGCATTGCTTCGCGCCAGCGCCACAGGGCCGCTGCATATTATGGTGCCGATGGTGGCGACGCTGGAAGAGGTGAAGTGGCTGCATACCCAGTTCCATCAGATAGCGGAACAGTTACAGAGCGAAGGTCTCGCCATCGGAGAGTGGCACTTAGGCATCATGGCCGAGGTACCGTCGGCGCTTTACCTGCTGGAGCGCGCGGCAGCGTATATCGATTTTGTCTCCATTGGCAGTAACGATCTACTGCAATATTTCCTCGCCTGTGACCGCGGCAATCCGCGCATACGTCACCTTTATAACCACTGTGATCCTGGCTTCCTTAGGCTCCTCAACGACATTACGGCGAGCGCGCAGCGGGCAAAACTTGATATCTGCCTGTGTGGTGAAATGGGCGGTGACCCGACCGCGCTTCCGCTGCTGCTGGGGGCTGGGTTGCGACAAATCAGCATGTCCTCCGGGCGGATAGGGCAAGTGAAGCAGCATCTGGCGTCACTGGATACGACGGCATGTCGACAAACGCTTGAAGACGCTTTTAGCTGCGAAAGCGCCAACGAGGTGGAAAGCAGGGTGAAAGCGCAAACGGCACAGCGCAACCATCCGGTCTTCGATCCGACACTGGTGATGCTGGATCAGCGTGTCGCCAGCAAAGCCGAAGCCATCAAACGCCTGACGGATAACCTTGAGGTTGAGCAGCGGGTAAGCTCCGGTACGGCGGTGGAAACGGCCATCTGGCAGCGGGAAGCGGTGTTCTCGACCGCACTCGGTTTCGCGGTGGCTATCCCGCACTGTAAATCCGCAGCGGTCACCAGCAGCAGCGTCTCTGTATTGCGCCTGAATACGCCCCTGATGTGGGGAGACGGCGTGGAGGTGTCGCTGGTTCTCATGCTGACAGTCAGCGAGCAGGAAAAAGGCGATCACATGAAAATCTTTTCGAAACTGGCCCGCAAGCTGATGCATGAAGATTTTCGTCAGCAATTACTGCAAGGCTATGATCCGCAAGCGATTACCGCCTTACTTGAGCGAGAACTCACCCGCTAATACAGGACATCATGATGAAGACATTTTTGATGGCAAACATTGCCGCCTTTTTGCTGACGGCCAGCGCTGCGGAGGCGGCTGAAAATTATCAGTACCGTGTCGCGTTCATGCCCGATATCCACTTTCATGATGTGTATGGCACCTTCCAGGATGGGGCGTTCAGTGGCCTGAAGAATCAAAAAAGCGGACAGAACGCGATGATTCGCACCATGTATGCGCAGTTGACCTCTACCCGCTTATTCAATGAAAACTACTTTGCTCTTCGTGCCGCGTTGGATAATGCGGGCAGCAAAGGCATAAAACTTATCGCGCTACCGGGGGATTTCAGCGATGACGGGCAGCCGGTACATATTCGCGGTTTGGTGACCTTGTTGCAGTAGTATCAGCAAAAATACGGCATGCGTTTTTTTGCCACTCCCGGGAATCACGATCCTAACCGGCCTTTCGATTTACCCGGCGGTGAAGAGGATTTTTTAGGCGCAGGCGGTAAAACCCAGCGCATTTTCAGTTTTGGTGCAAAAGAGTGCAAAGGCTATCAGGGTAAAACGGCGGTGATAGCGACCGGCGCAGAATTGCCGACTATTTGCAGCCAGGAGATGGTCAGTAGTGGTTATCAGCACATCATGAAGATGATGGCGCCGTTTGGTATCAATCCCCAGCCGGCGGATATCTACTGGGAAACGCCATATTCAACGTATGACCAACAGCATTATTCTTACGGTAAAGCGCAGCAGGCCAGCGATTTCCGCCAGCGGCAGTATGAAATTTGCGCCCAGGGCACCGGAGGAAAATATAAAAAACCGGGCTACGGACCGTGCTTTACCGTCGCGGACAGCAGCTATCTGGTTGAACCCGTTTCGGGGTTATGGCTAATGGCGGTGGATGCAAATGTCTATCTTCCGACGAAAAACGCTGATCCGACAAAATTGACGGAGGCCAGCAATTTCGAGGGATCAGGCGACGCCGGGTATAATAAGATGCTGACCCACAAGCAGCAGACGGTAGCCTGGATGACCGACGTCGCGCGGCGTGCGAAAGCGCAAAATAAGACTCTGATTACCTTCAGTCATTTTCCGATGGTGGAGTTTGATAACGGGGCAGCGGGCGATCTGGAAAATATCTTTGGCAAAGGGAAATTCCAGCTGGCGCGAGCGCCACAAGAAGATACCAGCCATTCGCCTCATCTGTGGAATCAAGCGGTGCTCGGGGCGCGGGATTATTATGATTTCACCAACTGGCATATTACTGAACTCACCCGGTTGCGCTTTATCCCGGAGGAGTGGCCGTGCGAAATCCGCCAGATGCTGTTCAGCCTGAACGGTGCGGAGATGCTGACCTTAAGTCAGCTCAACAGCCCGCTGGCCTATCAGGAGGTGTTAACCACGCCGCAAGATGCGCATGCGATTTGTGCCAAAGGTACTACGCCCGCGCAGCGGGATATCAGTGGACTGTATCTGAAAAAAGACACCGCCGTCTGGCGCGAGGCCGAGAACCGTGCCGACGCCATGGCCCGTAGTGCGGGGATGACGCTTGAAGAGTTTGCTGGCTGGAACGGTTTTGATCTGGCAGTGGATTTTTATCGCTTGCGCAATGCCGATGAACTGGCGCTGAGGGATATTTCCGTCTCTCGCCTGAGGGAATACCGCCTGTTGACCTTAACGCTGGCGAAGTCACTGCCTGCCGGGATGCCGGAGGTCACCGCAGACAGTCCGTTTGATATGATTTTCCGCCTGCGCTTCGGCAGTATTTTCAGCGTGATTGATAAATACCTGAAGGGAAGCCCGAGCCGTAATTTCCATCTGGACACGAAAACAGGCGAGATCCACGCCATCTGATCAGAAGAGTGTTTTTATTCCCCTCCGAACTGCCTGAGACGGAGGGGGATTCATCAGTTAGCCATGCCCAAGCCCACGATATTCGCGGCGATGATAATCACCACGCAGCCCAGACTCAGCACACCCACCGGACGACGACCGGCATTGTTCCACTCTTTCATAATCAACCCAACCAAACCGCCGCACAGCACGTAGAAACTCATGTGCAGCATCCAGCTCATGTAATCGTACTGCGCCGGAATGCTGGCGTGGCCCCAGGCGTAGAAAAAGAACTGCAAATACCACATCAGACCCGCGAGGGCGGAAAACAGGATATTGCCGATGATCATCGGTTTTGCCAGTGAGAAGTCTGCTTTTACCGACAGGTTTGGTTTGGTTGCCAGGCGGAAGAAGCAGAAGCCGAGGTTAATCACCGCGCCACCGCCCATGATGATGACGTAGCTTGGCAGCGCTACATACAGGGGATCGACGCCGAGGGCGGCCGCCGCTTCATGCATCGGTTTGGCCGCGTTCATGGCGAAGGACATGCCCGCCGAGAAAATGCCGCACATTACCGCCAGAATCAGACCCTTTTTCAAGTTGAACTCTTCGGCTTTGATGCCCATTTTGCGTTCTTTCAGCTGACCGGCGCGCGTGACGATACCCACGCCGACAACCGCAACCAGCACGCCCAGCAGCGTCATTCGCCCGCCTTCGGTGCCGACCAGCACGTGGAACTGACCGTCGAGGATTGGCGTCATCAGGGTGCCGACAATCAGCGTGATGCCGATAGCGATGCCAATCCCCATCGACATGCCGAGATAGCGCATGGTCAGGCCGTAGTTGATATTCCCGATGCCCCACATCGCGCCGAACAGGAACACCGGCAGCAGCGTAGAAGCATTAAATGAACGGTAGTACGCCCAGAAATCAGGTAACAACATGGCGCTGATGGCCCAGGGCAGAATTAACCATGAGACAAAACCACCAATTGCCCACATGGTTTCCCAGGACCAATTTTTAACTTTCTTGAACGGGGCATAGAAACAGGCTGCACTGGCCGCACCTATCAAATGCCAAAGAATACCCATCGTAATCGCGTGACTCATTTTTTTACCCTCAATGTTTTACATCGATGAATCTTTCATCTGACGTGACGAGTGTAAAAATTAGTCAATTGATTAACCTTCAGACCGCTGCCGTCCATGCCCCATACCTGGCAAAAAGCGCGTGTTACCCTTGAGTGGGCTCACATTTTTTACTTTGTATTTGATGAGAGATGTATTCTTGTTATTGATGATATATGAATAGTTAATGTTTTTTTCATAACTTATATTTTCTTGGAATGGGTTTGTTTTTGTTTCTTAATGTAAGCATTCCAGGGTGTGAGCTAACTTACATAATAATATATGCTATGAGTGTATATTGTTATGATGAAATATTAGAGTTGTGCTGTATTAAAAGGTTGGAGTGCTCAATGATTATAAATAGTGAGGCGTTATGGAAAATATAGATCTTCATATTCATTCATCTTATAGCGATGACGCAGATTATGATGTTAATCATATAATGCGCATGTCAAATGAACGCCATATGTCATTAATCTCTATTACGGATCATAACTCAGCAAAATCGGCAACAGAAATATTACGTATGGGGGGTGGTAAAAGACCGGGATTTATTAACGGTATTGAAATAGATTGCTGCTTCAATAATCACAATTTTCACGTGCTGGGATATGGTTATACCAATACGAGTGATTTTGATTATATAGAAGATAATTTTATAGAGTTGCAGAAGAATGCTACACCGCTAAAAATAATGAAACTGAAAGCCCTTGGATTTCATCTTAATGAAGATGCTCTCTATGAAAATGCAAAGGGAAAAATACCACAGGAAGAGGAGATGGCCGAGTTGATCTTACATGATGTAAGAAATAGTGGTAATGCATTATTGCTTCCCTATCGTGATGAAGGGACTCGTTCTGATATGCCATTGGTCAATTTCTTTTGGGACTTTTTTACAAAAGGAAAGCCATGTTTTGTTGATATTCATTATCCAGGTCTGGAGGAAATGGTGAGTGTTATTAAAGATAACTCAGGTATTCCTGTTATCGCTCATATTGGCGCAAATATTAAACAGGAATATACAGATGTTATTATAGATATGTGCCGGGCTGGTATTATGGGCGTTGAGGTTTTCTCCAGTTATCATAGCGATGAATTGCAAAAACAGCTTTTTGATTTTTGCCGATCACAGTCTTTATTTATGACCTGTGGAAGTGATTTCCATGGTTCTAATAAACCCAAAATATCCATTGGTAGTTGTACGTATAATCAACATGAACTCGCTCATATCCGAAAATTTACGGATAAGGTCACCATCTACTAATAAGTATTATTACTAAACATTCGTAACTTCATGAGCTTCATAGATTTTATCATTTTTTGACCCGGAAAAGGACTCTTCTTCGCCGGTGAGCAGTGCACACAGGCTACTCAGGCAGTGGTTCATTAACATCTCTCTTCATCAACTAAAGTTAATATAAACAATTGGTTATGCTTGTTATGAGCACCATTGTCTATAGTTGAGGTATTGTCCACATTAATACTACGGCATTGATAAGCATTTTCATTAGCATTTAATTAACTATAATGGACCAACTGCTTACGCGGCGTAACACCTCTGCCGCCCGATGATAATTGGAGATGAATATGAGTTATACACTGCCATCCCTGCCGTACGCGTACGATGCCCTTGAGCCGCACTTCGACAAGCAGACGATGGAAATCCATCACTCTAAACACCACCAGGCCTATGTGAACAACGCGAATGCTGCGCTGGAAAGCCTGCCTGAGTTTGCAAACCTGCCTGTTGAAGAACTGATCACCAAACTGGATCAGCTGCCAGCAGACAAGAAAACCGTTCTGCGTAACAACGCTGGCGGCCACGCAAACCACAGCCTGTTCTGGAAAGGCCTGAAAACCGGTACCACTCTGCAGGGCGACCTGAAAGCGGCTATCGAAAGCACCTTCGGCTCTGTTGATAAATTCAAAGAAGAGTTCGAGAAAGCTGCTGCTACCCGTTTCGGCTCTGGCTGGGCGTGGCTGGTACTGAAAGACGGCAAACTGGCCGTTGTTTCTACCGCTAACCAGGATTCCCCACTGATGGGTGAAGCTGTTTCTGGCACCTCCGGTTTCCCAATCCTGGGCCTGGACGTGTGGGAACACGCTTATTACCTGAAATTCCAGAACCGTCGCCCGGATTACATCAAAGCGTTCTGGGACGTGGTGAACTGGGACGAAGCAGCTGCACGTTTCGCGGCTAAAAAATAAGGCGACCCCGCGCCTCTGTTGCCTTCTGGCAGCACAAAAACCCTGCTGATTAGCAGGGTTTTTTTTGCCTGCAGCCGTGAGATGTGATTAACGTCAAAAATAAAAACATTGATCCTCTAAATATAAAACAGTGTTTTAATTTGTTCGTGGGATCACTGTTCTCTCTCCCCGTAGGGACTATTGTTTTGCCTGCTGCGGCGCTCCCGAGCGCATGACAACGCTAAAAACATAGCCAATACAACAGGCACTTACGGGTGGTGATATGCAAATCAAACGTACTATTGAAAAAATCCCCGGGGGCATGATGCTGGTTCCGCTGTTTATCGGCGCGCTGTGTCATACCTTTTCCCCAGATGCGGGCAAATATTTTGGCTCCTTCACCAACGGGATGATCACCGGTACGGTGCCGATTCTGGCGGTGTGGTTTTTCTGTATGGGCGCCTCCATCAAGCTGAGTGCGACCGGTACGGTTCTACGTAAATCCGGCACGTTGGTTGTCACCAAAATTGCCGTGGCGTGGGTGGTTGCTGCCATTGCATCACGTATTATCCCTGAGCATGGCGTTGAGGCTGGGTTCTTCGCCGGGCTATCCACGCTGGCGCTGGTGGCGTGCATGGACATGACCAACGGCGGGCTATACGCCTCTATCATGCAGCAGTACGGTACCAAAGAAGAAGCGGGCGCGTTCGTACTGATGTCGCTGGAATCTGGCCCGCTGATGACCATGATTATTCTCGGTACAGCGGGTATTGCCTCGTTCGAGCCGCACGTGTTTGTCGGCGCGGTACTGCCGTTCCTGGTCGGTTTCCTCTTGGGTAATTTGGATCCTGAACTGCGGGAGTTTTTCGGCAAAGCGGTGCAAACGCTGATCCCGTTCTTCGCCTTCGCGCTCGGTAATACCATCGATTTAAGTGTGATTGCCCAAACTGGCGTGCTGGGAATTGTGCTGGGTCTGGCGGTGATTGTAGTGACGGGGATCCCGCTGATCATTGCCGATAAACTGATTGGTGGCGGTGACGGAACCGCAGGGATTGCGGCGTCCAGTTCTGCGGGAGCTGCGGTTGCTACGCCGGTGTTAATTGCGGAAATGGTGCCTGCGTTTAAACCGATGGCCCCGGCAGCGACGTCGCTGGTGGCGACCTCGGTGATTGTTACCTCGATTCTGGTGCCGATTATTACGTCTGTCTGGTCACGCAGAGTTAAAGCCAGGGTGGTGGCAATCGATGTGCGTAATACGGTGAAATAGCAGCGATTATTCTGCCCGATTACGCCGGACCTACCAGTAGAAGCCCAGCGTAACCGGGCTTTTTTGTTTTTAGCGAATGCCGAACAGATGGTCGACGGTTGCCAGCTGTTCAACGTTGAGCGTCCCGCCCGCGTTGCGCGAAACGGGTGTGCAGTAACCGAACTTGCGTGAGACGACGGTTTTAATCGTGGTCACGAAATCATCGCCGATGGCGTAAATTGCCATGAAGCGGCCGATCTCCCGTTGTGCGTGCGTCAATGCAGTTAAATCACCTTTCTGCCACGCTTCCCGTGCCTGAACAAACAGCTCAGGCATGACGTTATTCAGCCCAGAAATCACCCCAGCGCCGCCTGCGATCAGGTTCGGAATGAAGTATTCGTCGTAGCCCGACAGCACGGCAAAATCGTCTCGCACGGCCTGGGTGGCGTGGATCATATTGCGGGTGTGCGACTGGCAATCAACCGTATCCTTAATGCCCGCGAAGTGCGGAAATTCAGCAGCAAGCGTGGCGGCAATTTCGGGCGTGATATCGCAGCCGGTTCGCGCCGGGAAATTGTAGGCGAACCATTTACCGTCGAGGCGGTGGCCAATCTCACGGAAATAGCTCAGCACCTGATTTTCCGTCTGGCCGTAGTAGTACGGCGGCAGCACCATCACCGCATCGTAGCCCGAAGAATAAGCGGTCTGCGCCATCAGGAAAACGTCGCTGAGGCAGGTGGATGAGACGTTGGCGACCATCGTCAGGGATGACATCGCCCGCGCTTTGCGGATAAGCGTCAGGCGTTCTTCCAGCGAAAACGATGCGAATTCGCCAATGCTACCCATTAGCAGGATGACGTCGATGCGTGCGTCGGTGAGGCGGGTGAGATGCTGTTTCAGCCCGTCGTAATCAATCTGTCCTTCACTGTCCATCGGGGTAATTGAGGGGCACCAGACGCCGGTAAAACGAAGATGCTGGGTCATGTCGTTGACTCCTTATAGTGAAATGGTGTTTCAATTTAATTAATGGATAACATGAATCGTTCAGCAACGGCTTTACGCATGTCGCATTTTGCGCAGTTTACGTGCAAAAATAGCGGTAATGAGGGTCGGGAACAGGAGAGGGAAGATGCAATATCCGGTAAATGTCTTTACGGGCAGCGTGCGGGAGTACGAGGGCAGTCGTCCAAGCGCGATTGCAAAGTTGCAGGTGGACGGCGAGCTTGAGCTGACCGAGCGCGGCCTGGTGGGTGATGAGCAGGCGGAAAAGAAAATTCACGGCGGCCCCGATCGCGCGCTGTGTCATTATCCGCGCGAGCATTACGCCGACTGGGCGCGAGAATTTCCCGAGCAGGCGGAATTATTCTGCGCTCCGGCATTTGGCGAGAACTTATCGACGGTCGGGCTGACGGAAAAAAACGTGTTTATCGGCGATATTTTCCGTTGGGGAGACGCGCTGATTCAGGTCACGCAGCCGCGTTCGCCGTGCTTTAAGCTCAATTATCATTTCGGCATTAGCGATATGTCTTCCCTGATGCAAAGCAGCGGCAAAACGGGCTGGCTGTATCGGGTGATTATGGCAGGAAAGGTGTCGAGCGAGCAGCCGCTGGAAATGGTTTCGCGCCTGAGCGATGTGTCGGTGCATGACGCGGCGGCGATTGCGTGGCATACGCCCTATGACGATGAGGAGTATCGCCGCTTGCTGTCGGCGGCGGGATTATCGGTGAGCTGGACGAGGACGATGCAGAAGCGGCGCTTGAGCGGGCATATCGAGGATAACTCACGGCGATTATGGGGGAAGTAAATCCCCCTCATCCTAACCCTCAACCCCGTTTATACAACGGCAACCATAAGGTCAGACGTAAGCCACCCAGCGGGCTGTCGTCGGCTTTGACCCAGCCGCGGTGCTGCTGAATTGCGGTTTCGACAATCGCCAGGCCAAGGCCGGTTCCGCCGGATTCACGGTCACGGGCTTCATCGGTGCGATAGAACGGACGGAAAATCTGCTCTCTGTCCTCTGGACTTACGCCCGGGCCGTCATCGTCGACGTTAATCGTGATGCCGTCTTTATCCACCGAGAAACTCACCGATATTTTGGTGTGCGAATAGCGCAGCGCGTTACGCACGATATTCTCAAACGCACTCTCGAGCGCATTCGGGTTACCGTACAGCGGCCACGGACCCGGCGGGTATTCAACGGTGAACGATTTACCCATCTGTTCCGCTTCAAACGCCGCGTTATCAAGCACTTCGCTCCACAGCTGATTGGCCTTCAGGTTTTCGCTCACCAGGGCGTTTTTCGACTGATTACGCGACATCACCAGCAGGTCGTTGATCATGCTGTCCAGGCGGTGCGCTTCCATTTCGATGCGCTCCAGCTCTTTGCTTTCCCCTGTGCGGCGACGCAGCAGCGCGGTGCCTAACTGCAGGCGCGTTAGCGGCGTGCGCAGCTCATGGGAGATATCAGAAAGCAGGCGCTGGTTGGCGGTCATCATCCTTTCGAGCGCCGTCACCATCTGGTTAAAACTGGAACCGGCGGCGAGGAATTCCTGCGGTCCGGATTCAAGCTCCGGATGCTGACGCAGGTTGCCCTGAGCCACTTCGTCGGCGGCATTTTTCAGCTTACGTGCGGGTTTGGCGAGACTCCATGCCAGCCACAGCAGCAGCGGCGAACTCACCAGCATGGTGACAATCAGCAACAGCAGCGGACGGTCAAACAGCAGGTTGATGAAATCAGATTGCGAGGTGCTGGCCGGGCGAATCAGGTAGAGCTGGTAGTTATCTTCCCCGTCACGAACGGAGAAGGGTCCTACCATTTCCAGTCGGCCATAGCGCTTTTTCTGCGGATGATCGGCGTTATCGGATTGGCCGATAAAGTTACGAATGATCTGCATTTCATTGCGTTCTGCGCCGATCACCCGGCCTTCGCTGGTCACCAGCAGAAGGCGTTGTCCCGGAGGTGCCCATTTGTCGATGGCGCGAAACAGCCGACGCCACCACATCAAATCATTGGGCGGATCGTTCGCGAGTTCCGCTTCGACGTGCTGCTCAATCATCAGACCCTGGCGTTGTTCGCTGTCCAGCAGTTCTGTCATTTGGCGCGAATCAAGCTTGGGCAACATCAGTACCAGCATCAACACCAGTGCCAGGGTTAACCAGAAAATGGCAAAGATGCGTGCGGTCAAACTTCCTATCATGAAGCGGACACCATCAGATAGCCGCGGCCACGTAAGGTTTTAAACCATGGGTGACCATCTTTCCGCTCTGGCAATTTACGGCGCAGGTTGGAAATATGCATATCGATAGCACGGTCAAACGGGGTTAAGCGTTTGCCCAGCACTTCCTGGCTCAGATGTTCACGGGAAACCACCTGGCCGAGATGCTGTGCCAGCAGGTAAAGTAGCGTGAACTCGGTGCCGGTCAGTTCCAGCGTCGTACCATCGAAGCTCGCTTCCTGACGGCCAGGATTGAGGCTCAGGGAATCCACTTCTAAGTTCGGCGAACTGGTGTCACTGGTTTGCTGCTGTTCGCTCCAGTGGGAACGGCGCAGAATTGCGCGAATACGAGCGACCAGTTCACGGTCATTAAACGGCTTTGGCAGATAGTCGTCCGCGCCCAGCTCAAGGCCGAGTACGCGATCGAGTTCGCTGCCGCGTGCGGTCAGCATAATGACCGGTGTCTGGTGTGTCTGTCGCAGCTCTTTAAGGGTATCAATGCCATTTTTCTTCGGCATCATTACGTCGAGCAAAAGCAGGTCGATGCTGTCATCCAAAAGCGCCAGTGCCTGTTCCCCATCGTGGGCAACCAGCACATTGAAGCCTTCCATGTCGAGCAGCTCCTTTAACAGGGAGGTGAGCTCCCGGTCATCATCAACTAACAGGATTTTATTCATTAATTAAATACCTCCGAGGCAGAAATTACGTCATCAAGGCTCGCTAATCCATGACTTTACGTTGTTTTACACCCCCTGACGCATGTTTGCAGCCTGAATCGTAGACTGTCTCTCGTTGAATCGCGAAACAAAAGTACTTGGGAGCAATTGATGCGCAATGTTATCGCTGCCGTCATGGCCTCAACGCTGGCGCTAAGTGCGAATAGCCAGGCTGCTGAAGTCGTCACCAGCGTTAACTGGACCCCGAATGACGGGGCGACGCAGAGCAGTCATCAGGGCCATATGTTTGACGGCATAAGTTTAACCGAATATCAGCGTCAACAGATGCGTGATCTGATGCAACAGGCTCGGCGACAGCAGCCCCCTGTTAATGTTAGCGAAATGGAGACAATGCATAAGCTTGTCACCGCAGATAAATTTGATGAAATCGCTGTGCAGGCACAGGCAGAGAAAATGGCGCAGGAACAGGTTGTCCGCCAGGTCGAAATGGCCCGGGTTCGCAACCAGATGTTTCGCCTGTTAACGCCAGACCAGCAAGCGATTTTAAATGAACGACACCAGCAACGAATGGATCAGTTGCGGGAGGTTGCACAGATGCAGCAAGGCTCGATGTCGACGCTGTTTAGTAGCAGTAGCAATACCCGTAGTAACCAGTAATAAACCCTGTTTTCCTTGCCATAGACACCATCCCTGTCTTCCCCCTCATGATGAGGGGGTTTTTTTTGTCTTTTTTCCGGCAACTGACCTTAATCACATTCCGCTATACTACCCGCAGAAGAGAGTGGGAGTGTTTATGAATCAAACCTATGGCCGTCTGGTCAGCCGGGCGGCGATTGCCGCGACGGTAATGGCTTCGGTGTTACTTTTGATCAAGATTTTTGCGTGGTGGTACACCGGGTCCGTCAGTATTCTGGCGGCGCTGGTGGATTCACTGGTGGATATCGCCGCCTCGCTGACTAACCTGTTGGTGGTGCGCTATTCGCTGCAACCTGCTGATGAAGAGCACACTTTTGGTCACGGTAAAGCTGAATCTCTTGCGGCGCTGGCGCAAAGTATGTTTATTTCCGGCTCGGCGCTTTTCCTGTTTTTGACCGGCATTCAGCATTTAGTCACGCCCGAACCGATGCGCGAGCCTGGCGTCGGGATGGCGGTGACGGTTATTGCGCTCATCAGTACGATAATTCTGGTGACCTTCCAGCGCTGGGTGGTGCGGAAGACGCAAAGCCAGGCGGTGCGCGCCGATATGCTTCATTATCAGTCTGATGTTATGATGAACGGAGCCATTCTGGTGGCGCTTGCGCTGGCGTGGTACGGCTGGCATCGTGCTGATGCATTGTTTGCATTGGGAATTGGCATCTATATTTTATATTGTGCAATACGCATGGGGCATGAGGCCGTACAGTCGCTACTGGACAGGGCGCTCCCCGATGAAGAACGTCAAGAAATCATTAACATCGTGAGTGCGTGGCCTGGCGTCAGCGGTGCGCATGACCTTCGTACGCGGCAGTCAGGGCCGACCCGCTTTATTCAGATTCATTTGGAAATGGAAGATAACCTGCCGTTGGTTCAGGCGCATTTAGTGGCTGAGCAGGTTGAGCAGGCGTTATTGCTTCGCTTTCCGGGTTCTGATGTCATTATTCATCAGGATCCGTGCTCAGTTGTCCCTTTGGGGCGACAGGGCTTTTTGGACTTTCGTAATTCGTTGTGAAAATGTGGGCCGGATCGGCATTTTTTGTCTAAATTACCGCCGATTGGCCTGACCTGAATCAATTCAGCACGATGCGCCTGATATACTATTTCCATATAGTCGATCTCTCCCTTTTTGTGGGGGCGCTTCGGGCAACAGAATAATTTTTAGCATTCCTAAGTTCAGAGGTAGTCATGATTAAGAAAATCGGTGTGTTGACAAGCGGCGGTGATGCCCCGGGCATGAACGCAGCCATTCGTGGTGTTGTGCGTGCAGCGCTTTCGGAAGGTCTGGAAATTTTTGGTATCTATGATGGCTACCTCGGTCTGTATGAAGATCGCATGGTCCAGCTCGATCGTTACAGCGTATCGGACATGATTAACCGTGGCGGCACCTTCCTCGGTTCTGCGCGCTTCCCGGAATTCCGCGAAGAGCACATCCGTGAAGTTGCTATCGAGAACATGAAAAAACGCGGCCTCGACGCGTTAGTGGTTATCGGCGGTGACGGTTCCTACATGGGCGCGAAGCGTCTGACCGAAATGGGCTTCCCATGCATCGGCCTGCCGGGCACCATTGATAACGACATTAAAGGCACCGACTACACCATCGGTTACTTCACCGCGCTGGGCACTGTGGTTGAAGCGATCGACCGTCTGCGCGACACCTCCTCCTCTCACCAGCGTATCTCCATCGTTGAAGTGATGGGCCGCTACTGTGGCGATCTGACCCTGGCAGCCGCGATTGCCGGTGGTTGTGAGTTTGTTGTGGTCCCGGAAGTGGAATTCAGCCGCGACGACCTGGTCGCTGAAATCAAAGCCGGTATCGCTAAAGGTAAGAAACACGCGATCGTCGCTATCACCGAGCACATGTGTGATATCGATGAGCTGGCGAATTACATCGAAACCGAAACCAAACGCGAAACCCGTGCGACCGTACTGGGTCACATTCAGCGCGGCGGTTCTCCGGTGCCTTACGACCGTATCCTTGCTTCCCGTATGGGGGCATATGCGATTGATCTGCTGTTGGAAGGCTTCGGCGGTCGTTGTGTCGGTATCCAAAACGAGAAACTGGTTCACCATGACATCATCGACGCTATCGAAAACATGAAGCGTCCATTCAAAACCGACCTGCTGGACTGCGCGAAAAAGCTCTACTAAACGCTGCCCGACCGGTCGTGAAATCAGGATCCGTAGCCTTCAGGGGTTACGGATTTTTTTTGCCTCTGGTATCTGTCTTTCCAGCACATTAAGCGCTTCTCTTTGAGGGGGGCTGGGTTTACTCTCGATGAGACACGTAGTCCAATAAAAACCCCTACCGTTTTGTAATCATTAGGAAATTGACAATGTCACTGTATAGCGAAACCAAAGCACAGTTTATTCACGGTCTGGTCAGTCTGAGTGCGGTTCTGGAAAAGAGTGCGGCCTGGGCGAAAGAGCAGGGGACTGATGAAACGGCACTGCTGGAGGCGAAGCTCGCGGAAGATATGTTCCCGCTGAAGCGTCAGGTGCAGGTAACCTGTGATATGGCGAAGCGTGCGATTGCGCGTCTGGCTAACGTCGAAGCGCCAGCAATGGAAGATAACGAAAGCACCTTCGCACAGCTGCATGAGCGCATTGCTGCCACCGTGGCCTTTTTGAAGAGCGTGCAGGATTCACAGCTGGACGGTGACGACGCGCGACCGATCATGGTTCAGGCGCGTGAACATCAGCTGCATTTCACTGCCAGCAGCTACGTCTTCCAGTTCGCGATGCCGAACTTCTATTTCCACTCAACGACGGCTTACGCCATTCTGCGCCAGGCCGGTGTGCCGCTGGGCAAGGTAGATTTTTTAGGCAAGATTCAGTAACCGTACTGATAAAACGAAAAAGCCTTCTCTCAGAGAAGGCTTTTTTATGCGGGAAGGCGCTTACTCGATGTCGAGCGCGTCTTCCGACAGAATGATACCGGTGTTGTCGGCATAGAGATGGTCGCCGGAGAAGAAGGTCACACCGCCGAAATTGACGCGAACGTCGCTTTCGCCAACGCCTTCACCCGCAGCGCCTACCGGAATCGCGGCCATGGCCTGAATGCCAATGTCCAGCTCTTCCAGGTCGTCTACCTGACGCACCGCGCCGTAGACCACCATGCCTTCCCACTCGTTCTGCACCGCCAGACGCGCAAGGTCGGCATCAATCAGCGCACGACGTACGGAGCCGCCACCATCCACGAGCAGGATGCGGCCACGACCGTTCTGTTCGAGCATATCGTACAGCAACCCGTTATCCTCGAAACATTTCACCGTGATAATTTGTCCACCAAACGACGACCGTCCACCAAAGTTGGAGAACAGCGGTTCAACGACATTGACATCTTCCTGGTAGATGTCGCAAAGCTCGGATGTATCGTATTTCATAGGCTTAACGTTCAGTTGCAGCGGGTGATTTCAGTATATCGTGCTAAGTGCATTGTTGGCAAAATCATCAATTGTTAATTGATATTTGTCAGTTACGCAAACAGGCGACTCAGCACAATCCCAACCACAAACAACAGGTTAGTCAGAAGCGCGCCTTTTACTGTGCGTTCGAGCATTGGGCGCATATCTACCGGGGAACGGTGCGTATAGACGAAACGCGCCTGTTTGATAAGCAGCGGCGCGGCCAGAATGAACAGCCAACCCCATGGACTGTGCAGTGCCATCAGGTTAAACAGCGCCAGGCACAGCAGCGCGCCCATCAGCAAACCGGTGTGATAACGGCGGGCATTGACCGGGCCCAGTCGCACGGCCAGCGTGTTCTTACCGTTTTCACGGTCGCTGTCGATATCGCGCAGGTTATTGATATTGAGCACCGCCGTTGCCAGCAGGCCACAAGCGGTAGCTGGCAGGAACGTCACTGCTTCCAGGGTATGCGCCTGAAGATACCAGCTGCCCATCACGCTGAGCCAGCCGAAGAAGGTAAGCACCGAAATATCGCCCAGGCCGATATAGCCGTAAGGGCGTGTGCCCACGGTGTAGGTAATGGCTGCGATAATCGACACGCCACCCAGCACCATGAAGCCAATAAAATCTTCCATCGTCTGATACGACGCCATCAGCAAGGCGATGCCGGACAGACAAATCAGCCCCACCGTGACCATCAGCGCGCGCTTCATCTGTTCCTGGGTGATGACCCCTTTTTGCATCCCGCGTAACGGCCCAATGCGGTCTGGCTTGTCACTGCCCTTGACCGCATCGCCATAGTCGTTCGCCAGATTGGACAAAATCTGTAATAGCCCGGCGGTAATAAGGGCCAGCAATGCAACCAGCGGATTGAAATGCCCCTGCCACCAGGCCAGAGCAGTGCCGACGATAATGGCGGAAAATGCCAGCGGTAAGGTTTTCGGGCGCAGGCTTTCCAGCCACGCCTGGGTACGACTCAGAGATTGTTCAGTCATTGTTCCAGCCAATAAAAATGGGGGCTAAGAGCCCCCATCAAAGGTGATGAAAATGCAATTATCTGGATTATAGGATAAAACGACTCAGATCTTCATCTGCCACCAACGCATCGAGGTGTTTACTCACATATTCTGCGTCAATGGTAAAGGACTCGCCCTGACGTTCGCTGGCGTCATAGGAGATATCTTCCATCAGGCGTTCCAGCACGGTGTGCAGGCGACGCGCGCCGATGTTCTCGGTGGTTTCGTTCACCTGCCATGCGGCTTCAGCGATACGTTTGATGCCGTCGTCGGTGAAGTCGATATTCACGCCTTCGGTGCCCATCAGCGCTTTGTACTGCACGGTTATGGACGCGTTTGGCTCAGTCAGAATACGTTCGAAGTCATGCGTGGTCAGGGCTTTCAGCTCAACACGAATCGGCAGACGACCCTGCAATTCCGGGATCAAATCTGACGGGCTGGCCACCTGGAAGGCGCCGGAGGCGATAAACAGAATGTGGTCGGTTTTCACCATCCCGTGCTTGGTGGAGACGGTGCAGCCTTCAACCAGCGGCAGCAGGTCGCGCTGAACGCCTTCACGAGAAACGTCAGGGCCCGAGGAGTTGCCGCCGCGCTTACAGATTTTATCGATTTCATCGATGAAGACGATCCCGTGCTGTTCAACGGCGTCGATAGCGTCCTGCTTCAGCTCTTCCGGATTTACCAGCTTCGCGGCTTCTTCTTCAATCAGCAGCTTCATCGCGTCTTTGATTTTCACCTTACGCGGCTTCTGCTTCTGTCCACCCAGGTTCTGGAACATGGACTGCAGCTGGCTGGTCATTTCTTCCATGCCAGGAGGTGACATGATTTCAACGCCCATTGGCGCCGCGGCGAGATCGATTTCGATTTCTTTGTCGTCGAGCTGACCTTCACGCAGTTTTTTGCGGAATGCCTGACGCGCAGCAGACGGCTCCTGCGGCTCTTCGGACTGGCCCCAGTTGTTTTTCGCCGGTGGGATCAGCACGTCGAGAATACGCTCTTCCGCCATTTCTTCCGCGCGATAGCGGTTTTTGTCAATCGACTGCATACGCACCATTTTCACGGCAGCATCGGTCAGATCGCGGATGATAGAGTCAACTTCTTTACCGACATAGCCCACTTCGGTGAACTTAGTGGCTTCGACTTTGATGAATGGCGCGTTGGCGAGTTTCGCCAGACGACGGGCGATTTCGGTTTTACCAACGCCGGTTGGGCCAATCATCAGAATGTTTTTTGGAGTCACTTCGTGACGCAGCTCTTCGTCGAGCTGCATACGGCGCCAGCGGTTACGCAGGGCGATAGCCACAGAACGCTTTGCCGCATCCTGGCCGATAATGTGTTTGTCGAGTTCGCTGACAATCTCGCGTGGGGTCATTTCAGACATAGGAGATCCTTACGCTTTAGAAGGTAATTCTTCGATGGTGTGGAAGTGGTTGGTGTAGATGCAGATATCACCCGCAATCCCCAACGCTTTTTCCGCAATGTCACGAGCGCTCAGCTCGGTATTTTCCAGCAGCGCACGGGCTGCGGCCTGGGCATACGGCCCGCCGGAGCCAATGGCAATCAAATCGTTTTCAGGCTGCACCACATCGCCGTTACCAGTGATGATAAGTGACGCGTTTTCGTCTGCTACAGCCAGCAGCGCTTCGAGCTTGCGCAGCATACGGTCGGTACGCCAGTCTTTGGCGAGCTCAACCGCGGCTTTCACCAGATGTCCCTGATGCATTTCCAGTTTACGTTCGAACAGTTCAAACAGCGTGAAGGCGTCAGCAGTGCCGCCGGCGAAGCCTGCGATCACTTTGTCGTTATACAGACGGCGTACTTTTTTCACGTTGCCTTTCATGACGGTATTGCCAAGCGTGGCCTGACCATCACCAGCGATAACGACATGACCGTTACGGCGAACACTTACTATTGTTGTCACGAGAGGACCCCCTGGGTGTAAAGCAGAATACAGGCCCCGCACGTTGTGCGGGGCAGAATGCATTAATAGATGGGGGGGATTTTGGGGGTTTCAACCCCTGGAGGCGATACGAATGCAGTTTGCGTGTCCGGCCACCTTCAGGCGGGAGATAGTGCCATCGGCATTATCTTTGCCTTTCACAGGGCCAATCACCACGCGATTCCAGCCGTTATTGGTGGTAATACGTGAATCAAATCCTTCAAAGGCCAGCTGGGCACGAACGGTTTCTGCCTGATCGGCACCTTTAAACGAACCGCACTGGATTATCCAACGGCGATCGTCTGCGGCTTGTTTTGCCGGTTCTGGCTCACGCGTCACCGGTGCAGCCTGCTGCGCTTTCGGTTGGCTGGCCGTGGTATGTGTCGGCGTTTGCATCAGATCCTGATACGGCTGCTGCGTGGTTTGTTTCGGCTGCGTCTGGCGCGGCTGCGGAGCAGGCTGGCTCTGAACCGTACGCGTTTGCTGCTGTTCCACTGGGCGAGACTGCGTGCGCGGTGCCTGCACCGGCTGCGTCTGTGACCACTGCTGCTGTTGAACTTGCTGTTGTTGCTGCACCTGCTGCTGAAGTCGTTGGCGTTGCAGCGTTTGCTGGCGCTGCTCAGGCGTTTGCTCGTTCCACGGTACTTCCGTCAGCTGCGTCGGCTGCTGGCGCATATCGGCCTGCATTTGTGCTAACAGCTGGCGCTGTTCGTCGGTCAGCTGGTTGGCATTTTTTACTTCGCCACCCGCAGACGGTTCCGTTGGCGCACGCACGCCCGGCTGGCGACTTTCCAGTTCTTTAATATAGCGCCAGCGTTCTTCCGGCTTCGGCGGTAAACCATTACCCGTGGCCTGGCGGCCCTGCATGGCTTCAGCTTCTTCTTTCTTGTGATGGGTAATGAAGTACAGGCCACCGATAAAGGCAACCAGCACGGCCGCGGCAATAGCGACCATGGCTGGTGAGACAGCAGGAAGGCTACTTTGCTTTTTCCGTGAGTTCCTTGTTGGACTCTTTTTTCGCCGCGAAGCAGCAGGTTTGCTGCGGCTTACATAATCTCGTTGTGCCACTGTCGTTTCGCTGTATTTATTCGTTCATCAGCCCGCCATGTTACTTAAGCGGCGGGGCTTTGACCAGAACCGCTAGTCTGAAAGCCGTTTAGTTTAAGGCTTATTTTTTGTGGTACTACCGCGAACCACCAGTTCACAGTCGAGCAAGCGGGAACCACTGCTGACATTTTGACCGCTAAGCTGATCGAGCAATAACAGCATGGCTTCACGTCCGATATCAAAACGCGGTTGGGAAACGGTGGTGAGTGGCGGGTCGCAAAATTCCGACAGCGAAATGTTATCGAAGCCGATAATCGACAGATCGTCCGGCACTTTGAGGCCGCGGCGTTTAGCCAGCGACAGCGCGCCCAGCGCCATAATATCGCTGTGGCAGAAGATGGCCGTCGGCGGCTGCGGCAGTGCCAGCAGCTGTTCCAGCGCGGCTGCCCCGGCTTCGAAGGTAAAGTTACCGCGAGCGATGTAGTGCGGATCGACGGTAATCCCGCTGCGCCTAAGCGCCTGCACGTAGCCCTGCAAACGATAGTGGCACAACGGCATTTCTTCAGGCCCGGCGATGCAACCAATGCGCTGATGTCCGAGTTCGTGCAGGAAATTCACGGCGTTAAAGGACGCGGTGAGGTTGTCGATGTGAACCGTCGGCAGTTCGAGTTCAGGTGCAAACTCATTGGCCATGACCATTGGCGGCAAATTCCGTTGCTCTTCAATGCTGGCGTCGAACGGCAGGCGCGAACCCAGCAGCAGCATGCCGTCGATTTGTTTGGTGATGATGAGATCGATGAAGGTTTTTTCCTGCTGATTCTGATGAGCGCAGTCGCCAATCAGCACCAGATACCCCTGTTCAGCAGCGGTAATTTCGATACCCCGGATGATTTCACTAAAGAAAGGATCGCAGATGTCCGGCACAATCACCAGAATGGTTCTCGACTCGTTACGCTTCATGTTACGGCCCAAAGCCTGTGGGAAATATCCCACTTCCAGCGCGGCCTTCTCTACTTTATTACGCGTGGACTGCGACACTTTGTCGGGGTTCATCAATGCCCGGGAAACGGTTGCCGTTGAGACATTCGCTTTCTGAGCTACATCCTTCATGGTTGCCGAAACAACCTCTTTTTTGGACTTCACCTGGGTTCTCCTCGCTGACGGGGGCAGAGACTTCCGCTGTCTCTGACAACAGTCTCTTTTTTATCAGAGAGTAAGTCAGGGGAGTTACAGAAATTTCATGAAAATTGTGACGGAAGCTGAATTTTTCGATCTGCCTCGCAGCGCAAGGGGTTAGCCTTCGATTGGATCAACGTCCAGAACCCATTTCACTTTTCGCGAGGCGGGAAGGGTATTTATCAGCGCCATCGCCCCACTGACGATATGCTGTAAACGCAAACGTGACGGGTGTTGCAGCACGATTTGCCAGCGCCAGCGGCCGCCGCGTTTTGGCGCGAGAGCCGGCACCGGACCGAGCAGCCACAGTTTGTCATCCGCCAGCGGGCTGGCCTGCAGCAAATTGCGCAGCTGCTGAAGAAACAGCGGTGCTTCCTGATTATTGTGATCTTCCGCGCGGATCAGCACGTGGCTGGTCCACGGCGGTAGCTGAAGCGTTTGACGTTCCGCCAGCGCCTGCTGAGCAAAGGCATCATAGCCCTGATGTAATAGCGTTTGCAGCAGCGGATGTTCCGGGTGATGGGTTTGCAAAATCACTTCGCCCTGTTTCCCGGCCCGGCCCGCACGGCCAGACACCTGGGTATACAACTGAGCGAAACGCTCGGCGGAACGGAAATCAGCCGAGAACAGCGCGCCGTCGACATCGAGCAGCGCCACGAGGGTGACATCCGGGAAGTGGTGGCCTTTGGCCAGCATTTGGGTGCCGATGAGAATGCGCGCTCCGCCACGATGCACTTCCGCCAGGTATTGTTCCAGTGCACCTTTGCGGCTGGTGGTGTCGCGGTCGATACGCGAAATCGGGACGTTGGCAAACATCGGTGCCAGCACGTCCTCAAGCTGTTCGGTGCCTAAACCCACCGGCACCAGATGTGTCGAGCCGCAGGAGGGGCACTGACGCGGAATGGGGCGCTGGCTGTCGCAATGATGGCAGCGCAGGTGACGATGGGTCTGATGCAGCGTGTAATAGCTGTCACAGCGCGGGCATTCCGCTATCCAGCCGCATTCATGACACAGCAGCGTCGGGGCATAACCGCGACGGTTGAGGAACAAAATGACCTGATTATCGGCCTGCAAATGCTGGCGTATCCGGCTGATTAACGCCGGAGAAAGTCCGGCCTGCAACTGCTGGCTTTTCAAATCCAGCACGTGCTGAGTCGCCGGACGTGCGTTCCCGGCGCGTTTGGTCAGTTTGAGCTGGTGATATTTCCCCTGGCGAACGTTGTGCAATGTTTCCAGGGCGGGCGTTGCCGAGCCGAGAATAATCGGGATTTGCTCGTTGTGCGCGCGCCATACCGCCAGATCGCGGGCGTGATAGCGCCAGCCTTCCTGCTGCTTGTAGGAACTGTCGTGTTCTTCGTCGATGACAATCACGCCGAGGTTTTTGAACGGCGTAAATAAGGAAGAGCGGGTGCCAATCACAATCCCGGCCTCGCCATTTTTCGCTTTTAGCCAGGCCGACAGACGTTCGCTGTCGTTGAGCGCGGAGTGCAGCACTTCGACCGGGGCACTAAAACGTTCGCGAAAACGGGCGATGGTCTGCGGCGTAAGGCCGATTTCCGGCACCATCACCAGCGCCTGTTTCCCCTGCGCCAGCACGTTTTCCAGCACGCTCAGATAGACTTCGGTTTTGCCGGAGCCGGTGACGCCCGCCAGCAGCCAGGCGGAAAATTTGTCCGATGCGCTGTGAATGGCCCCGACGGCGGTGGCCTGCTCGGTGTTCAGACGCAGACGCTCGCCGGTAACCGCATAGCCATTGCGCCAGTCGGAAATCTCAGGCGCTACGCTTGCCAGATCGCTATAACCTTTTTTACGCAGGCCTTGCAGGGCGGCGTCGTTGAATTCTAAATCGGCAACCTGATGACGCCAGATCTTGCCCTGACGCAGTGCGGCCAGGGCCTGCTGTTGTTTGGCGGAGCGCTTAAGCGTGTGGATATCCACTGCCTGGCCCTGTTCCGTCGCATACCAGTACCACAGCGGTGCGGCGCTGGCGGGTTTCCCCTGACGCAGCAGAATCGGCAGCGCGTGAAACAGTACATCGCCAATTGGATGGTGATAATAGTCTGCGGCCCACTGGAGCATGCGCCAGACGGCAGGCGAATAAACGGGTTCGTCATCCAGCACCTCAATGACGCTTTTTAAATCCTTGAGCGGCAGTTCGCTGTCGTCGCTGACCGAGACCACAATCCCCACACGTTCTTGCTGCTTGCCAAACGGCACGCGTACGCGACACCCGGCCTGAGCGCTAATGCCATCTGGCAGCACATAGTCAAAGGTACGGGGAAGCGGAACGGGCAGGGCAACGTGTGCGACGGGCATCGAATCTTCCTGACTTGAAAAGGAGCGCGTTAGTATACACATTACAGTAAGCGGAAGAGCGGATCAGATTGCAACCCCTGGTTATATTCTGTATGATTCGCCGCCTTTGGTGCACATTATGTGGTATCAAAAGACCTATACTATTAACTTCACGCGGTGTCTGGCGTTAGGGCTGGAAGAGCGGCGTGGCCTTCACTGAGGTTTCCCATGAAAAAAGGTATTCACCCAAATTACGCAGAAATTACTGCAAACTGTTCTTGCGGTAACGTGATGACCATCCGTTCTACTGTTGGTCACGATCTGAACCTGGACGTGTGCGGCAAATGCCACCCGTTCTACACTGGCAAGCAGCGTGACGTTGCTACCGGTGGCCGTGTTGACCGCTTCAACAAGCGTTTCAGCATCCCGGGCGCTAAATAAGCTACCCGAGAAAAAGGCGCCGAAAGGCGCCTTTTTTGTATCTGAAAATCAGTATTCCCACGTATCCGGGTCGATCCCCAGCTCACGCATAATAATCTTCGCTGCTTCCGGAATTTCATCGCTACGCTCTTTGCGTAGATCTTCATCGTTCGGCAGTGGTTGACCGGTAAACGCATGTAGGAACGCTTCACACAGCAGCTCGCTGTTAGTGGCGTGGCGCAGGTTGTTCACCTGGCGACGGGTACGTTCATCGGTGAGGATTTTCAAAACCTTCAGAGGAATGGACACCGTAATTTTTTTAACTTGCTCGCTCTTCTTACCGTGCTCAGCGTAGGGGCTGATATATTCGCCGCTCCATTCAGCCATGAGACTCTCATCCTCTAATCATTAATAAAGGGCCTGGGCGCGCGCCCGGACCATAATCCCGCACAGTTTACCCCAGAGGTGTGACCATGACACCAGCAAAGCCTCTGTGTATGTGCGCTAATGCGTATAATTTTAACGGCTATTTCCCGATTGCTCAATCTATACGCAAAGAAGTTTAGATGTCCAGATGTATTGACGTCTATTGTGGCAGTGGTTACTCTGAGGCCTGACTTTTCACCGATGAAGCCAGGAACGATTCACCATGACGCGTAAACAAGCCACTATCGCAGTGCGTAGCGGGTTAAATGATGACGAGCAATATGGCTGCGTTGTCCCCCCGATTCACCTCTCCAGTACGTATAATTTCACCGGATTTAACGAACCGCGTGCCCATGACTATTCCCGTCGCGGTAACCCGACGCGTGATGTCGTGCAGCGTGCGCTGGCAGAACTGGAAGGCGGCGCGGGTGCTGTTCTGACGAACACCGGCATGTCCGCCATTCTTCTGGTCACCACCGTTTACCTGAAGCCGGGTGATCTGCTGGTGGCGCCACATGACTGTTACGGCGGCAGCTATCGTTTGTTCGACAGCCTGGCAAAACGCGGCTGTTATCGCGTGCTGTTTGTCGATCAGAGCAACGAGCAGGCGCTCAAAGCGGCGCTGGCGGAAAAACCGAAGCTGGTTCTGGTCGAAAGCCCAAGTAACCCGTTGTTGCGCGTCGTGGATATTGCGAAAATCTGTGAGCTGGCACGTGTTGCCGGGGCCGTGAGCGTGGTGGATAACACCTTCCTCAGCCCGGCACTGCAAAACCCGTTGGCGCTCGGCGCCGATCTGGTTCTGCATTCCTGCACCAAATACCTGAACGGCCATTCCGATGTGGTCGCGGGCGTGGTGATTGCCAAAGAGCAGGAAACCGTCACCGAACTGGCATGGTGGGCGAATAACATCGGCGTCACCGGCGGAGCGTTTGACAGCTACCTGCTGCTGCGCGGCCTGCGTACGCTTTCTCCGCGTATGGAAGTGGCCCAGCGCAACGCCACGGCAATTGTTGAGTTCCTGAAGCAGCAACCGCTGGTGAAAAAGCTGTATCATCCTTCTCTGCCGGAAAACCAGGGCCATGAAATTGCGGTCCGTCAGCAGAAAGGCTTCGGTGCGATGCTCAGTTTTGAACTGGACGGCGACGAAAACACCCTGCGCCGTTTCCTGGGTGGGCTGGAGTTGTTCACGCTGGCAGAATCGTTAGGCGGCGTGGAAAGTTTAATTTCTCACGCGGCAACCATGACTCACGCAGGCATGGCGCCAGAAGCACGCGCAGCGGCAGGGATTTCAGAAACGCTGCTACGTATTTCGACCGGTATTGAAGACAGTGAAGATTTAATTGCCGACCTGGAAAATGGGTTCCGGGCAGCAAACGAGGGGTAAACATGAGTGTGATAGCGCAGGCAGGGACGAAGGCTCGTCAACTGCATAAGTTTGGTGGGAGTAGTCTGGCGGATGTGAAATGTTACCTGCGCGTGGCAGGGATTATGGCTGAGCACTCGCAGCCAGAAGACATGATGGTTGTTTCCGCCGCTGGCAGTACCACCAACCAGCTGATCAGCTGGCTGAAACTCAGCCAGACCGACAGACTTTCTGCGCATCAGGTTCAGCAGGCGCTGCGCCGTTATCAGATTGAACTGATGACCGGGCTGCTGCCTGCCGAGGTAGCCGATAGCATGATCGCTGAATTTATTCACGATCTTGAACGTCTGGCTACGCTCCTCGACGGCGGTATCAACGAGGTCGTTTACGCCGAAGTCGTGGGCCACGGTGAAGTGTGGTCCGCGCGTTTGATGGCCGCTGTTTTGCAACAACAAGGTCTGGACGCCGCCTGGCTCGACGCGCGTGCGTTTCTTCGCGCCGAGCGCGGCGCTCAGCCACAGGTCGATGAAGGACTCTCTTTCCCGCTGCTGCAGCAACTGCTGGCGCAGCATCCAAACAAACGTCTGGTAGTGACCGGGTTTATCAGCCGCGACGCAGAAGGCGGCACGGTACTGCTGGGCCGTAACGGCTCTGACTACTCGGCAACGCAAATTGGTGCACTGGCGGGCGTGTCTCGCGTCACCATCTGGAGCGACGTGGCAGGCGTGTACAGCGCCGACCCGCGTAAAGTGAAAGATGCGTGTCTGCTGCCGCTGCTGCGTCTCGACGAAGCCAGTGAACTGGCACGACTGGCGGCTCCGGTGCTTCACGCCCGTACGCTGCAACCGGTCTCCGGCAGCGATATCGATTTACAGCTGCGCTGCAGTTACACCCCGGATCAGGGCTCAACCCGCATCGAACGCGTGCTTGCGTCCGGTACCGGGGCGCGCATCGTCACCAGCCATGATGACGTTTGCCTGATTGAATTCCAGGTCCCGACCAGCCAGGACTTTAAGCTGGCGCACAAAGAAATCGACCTTATTTTCAAGCGTGCGCATGTGCGCCCGCTGGCGGTTGGCGTGCATCCTGACCGTCATCTGCTGCAGTTCTGCTATACCGCTGAAGTGGCGGACAGCGCGCTGAAGCTGCTCGATGAAGCGGGCCTGCCGGGCGAGCTGCGTTTACGTCAGGGCCTGGCCCTGATTGCCATGGTGGGTGCGGGCGTGACCCGTAACCCGCTGCACTGCCATCGCTTCTGGCAACAGCTGAAAGGCCAGCCGGTGGAGTTCACCTGGCAGTCGGAAGAGGGCATCAGCCTGGTGGCGGTTCTGCGTACCGGGCCAACTGAAAACCTGATTCAGGGTCTGCACCAGTCGCTGTTCCGCGCTGAAAAACGCATTGGCCTGGTGCTGTTTGGCAAAGGCAACATCGGTTCGCGCTGGCTGGAGCTGTTTGCCCGTGAGCAAAGCACGCTTTCGGCGCGTACCGGATTTGAGTTTGTGCTGGCAGGCGTGGTCGACAGCCGCCGCAGCCTACTGAATTACGAAGGACTGGACGCCAGCCGCGCGCTCGCATTTTTTAATGATGAAGCGGTAGAGCAGGACGAAGAATCACTGTTTTTGTGGATGCGTGCGCATCCGTACGATGATTTGGTGGTCCTTGACGTCACTGCCAGCACCCAGCTCGCCGAGCAGTATCTGGATTTCGCCAGTCACGGTTTCCACGTGATCAGCGCCAACAAACTCGCCGGGGCCAGCACCAGCGACAAATACCGTCAAATCCACGACGCGTTCGAAAAAACGGGTCGCCACTGGCTGTATAACGCTACCGTTGGCGCAGGCCTGCCGGTGAATTTCACCGTGCGCGATCTGCGTGACAGTGGTGACACTATCCTGTCCATCAGCGGGATTTTCTCCGGCACGCTTTCGTGGCTGTTCCTGCAGTTCGACGGCACGGTGCCGTTTACCGAGCTGGTGGATCAGGCGTGGCAGCAAGGTTTGACTGAACCGGACCCGCGCGTTGATTTGTCTGGCAAAGATGTCATGCGCAAGCTGGTGATCCTCGCCCGTGAAGCGGGTTACGACATCGAGCCTGACCAGGTGCGTGTCGAATCGCTGGTGCCATCGCATTGCGAAGAAGGGTCTATCGACCACTTCTTTGAAAACGGGGAAGACCTTAACGAGCAGATGATTCAGCGTCTGGAAGCCGCACAGGAAATGGGCCTTGTGCTGCGTTACGTGGCGCGTTTCGATGCCAACGGTAAAGCGCGTGTCGGCGTTGAAGCCGTGCGTCCTGAGCATCCGCTGGCGGCGCTGCTGCCGTGTGATAACGTCTTTGCCATCGAAAGCCGCTGGTATCGCGATAACCCGTTGGTTATCCGTGGGCCGGGTGCAGGACGTGACGTGACGGCCGGGGCTATTCAGTCAGACATTAACCGTCTGGCGCAGCTGCTGTAGTTTTTACCCCCTCTCTCCAACGGGGAGAGGGGCCGCCCCGCACTGATTCTCTGCCTCTCCCTGTGGGAGTGAACTAATGCTTTCACCCCTTCCATGAATTATTTTCACCTTCGCTGAACATTCCTCACTCTTTCTGCTGTTTTTTCTGTTGACGTCATCACTCTTTTCCGTCATTTTTACATCTGGACGTCTAAACGTATAGATGCTCATAACACAACATATAACGACATGCGATTGAAGAGGTAAGGTATGAGCTTTTTTCACGCCAACCAGCGGGAAGCCCTGAATCAGAGCCTGGCAGAAGTACAGGGCCAGATTAATGTTTCCTTTGAGTTTTTCCCGCCGCGCACCAGTGAAATGGAGCAAACCCTGTGGGCCTCTATCGATCGCCTGAGCAGCCTGAAGCCGAAGTTTGTTTCCGTTACCTACGGTGCGAACTCGGGTGAGCGTGACCGCACGCACAGCATCATTAAAGGCATCAAGGATCGCACTGGGCTTGAAGCGGCACCGCATCTGACCTGTATCGACGCCACTCGTGATGAGCTGCGCGCGATCGCGCAGGACTACTGGAATAATGGCATTCGCCATATCGTCGCCCTGCGCGGTGACTTGCCGCCGGGTAGCGGCAAGCCGGATATGTATGCCACAGACCTGGTCGCGCTGCTGAAAGACGTGGGTGACTTTGATATCTCGGTCGCGGCGTACCCGGAAGTGCACCCGGAAGCGAAAAGCGCGCAGGCAGACTTACTCAACCTGAAACGTAAAGTAGACGCCGGGGCAAACCGCGCGATCACTCAATTCTTCTTCGACGTTGAAAGCTACCTGCGTTTCCGCGACCGCTGCGCCTCGACCGGTATCGACGTAGAAATCATCCCTGGCATTCTGCCGGTATCGAATTTCAAACAGGCGAAGAAATTTGCCGACATGACCAACGTGCGCATCCCGACGTGGATGGCGAAAATGTTTGAAGGGCTGGACGACGATGCGGAAACCCGCAAACTGGTCGGCGCCAATATCGCAATGGACATGGTGAAAATTCTGAGCCGTGAAGGCGTGAAAGACTTCCATTTCTACACCCTGAACCGCGCCGAAATGAGTTACGCCATCTGCCACACTCTGGGCGTGCGCCCGGCGGTGTAAAAAAAAGCGGCCCTCGTGAGAGGGCAGCAGGTTTATCCCCACTGCAGCAGACACTGTTGACCATATTTATCGGCGACCAGCAGCGCGGCATACACCTGTTCAACGGTTGTACCGCCCGGCATGTTGTGGACAGTTTCTCCTGGCGCGCAGGCGGCCTCAGCGACAATCCTCATTTTCTCCGCTACCTGATCCTGGATATCCAACTGAGCCAGGGTTATCGGCAGTCCCACGGCGTAACACAGCGCCGCCACGGTTTCGATCTCTTCCCGAGGCGCATCTTCCAGCACTAATTGCGTGAGCGTTCCGAAAGCAACTTTCTCACCGTGATAGTAGTGCTGGGCATCGGGAATTGCTGTCAGGCCGTTGTGAATGGCGTGCGCCGCCGCCAGACCGCCACTCTCAAAGCCAACACCGCTGAGGTAGGTATTGGCCTCGACCACGCGCTCCAGCGCCTCAGTGACCACGTGTTTCTCCGCCGCCAGCATGGCTTTTTCGCCTTCTTCCAGCAGTGTGTTGTAGCACAGCTCCGCCAGTGTCAGTGCGGCTTGTGTGGTTTTTCCTCCCGCCATTGTGATGGCCCCACTACGGGAGCAGGCACGGGCTTCAAACCAGGTCGCCAGCGCATCGCCAATACCTGCCGCCAGTAAACGCGCTGGCGCGCCCGCGACGATTGTTGTGTCGACAATGACCAGATTCGGGTTGTGCGGCAGCATCAGGTAGCGGTCGAATTCGCCGTCGTCGGTATAAATAACGGAAAGCGCGCTGCACGGCGTATCCGTTGAGGCGATGGTAGGCGCGATAGCCACGGGGAGATTCATAAAATGCGCCAGAGCTTTGGTGGTATCCAGCGTTTTGCCGCCGCCGATGCCCAGCACCGCCTGACATTTCGCACTCAGCGCGATGTCGCGCAGGCGATTGATTTCATTCTGCGAGCATTCACCGTTGAACGGTACGATATCGGCGGTCAACTCCGCGCTGGCTAAACTCTTGCGCAGTGTTGCTTCGGCAAAGCCGAGTACGAACTTATCGCCGACGACCAGCCAGCGTTCAGCCATTGGCTTGAGGTAATCACCGAGGCGGGTGAGCGCATCTGCGCCCTGGATATATTTTCCAGGTGACTGAATAATCCTGTCCATCTTCACTCCTTAAAGGTTGAGATTGCATTTGTTTTTTCAGAGTTCCAGTTCTTGTTGTAGCAAGCGGGCGATCGCATCAGTGTCTGGGGCGTTAACCAGTGCGTCACGAAATTCCTGGTGCATGATGCGACGCGCCAGTCGTGAGAAAATACGCATATGCTGATCGCCTGCGGCATGCTTGTTGAGTGTCAGCATGATGATGAATTGCGCTTCTTCTTCGCCCCAAGGTACCGGCGCAGGCAGACGTGCCACGCTAATGGTGGACTGTTCAATGTGCTCAGATTTACTGTGCGGGATAGCGAAGCTAAAACCGAGGCCGGTAGAGAACACCGCCTCACGTGCCCAAAGATCGGCTTCCAGCTTGCGTGGATAGCGGCAGCGCCCGGCCAGCAGCAGATTGTCGGTCATCCCTTTAAGTACTTCTTCTTTGCTCTGCCAGTCGTTATGCAGCGAAATACAGCCAGGCGTCATCAACGGCGCATCTTGTTGGTTCATGCGGAACTGGGCCAGCAAATGCTCCACTTCAAGCGACGTGCGACAGGCCATCGCCTGATTAAGCAATTGACGACAGGCACGGCTGTCGAGTTGCGCCAGACGCGCTTTGGTTGCGGGTATCGACGGCGCACTCATGCTGATTTCGTCCAGTCCCAGCCCAACCAGCAGCGGCAGTACTGAACCTTTGGCACCCAGTTCGCCGCACAGACCAATCCATTTCCCCTGGCGGTGAACGGCCTGTACCGCGAAATCCAGTGCGCGCAGAAATGCCGGGTTCAGGCTGTTGTAGTGGCGAGTGACTTTGGCGTTATCACGATCGACCGCCAGCAGGTACTGGGTCAGGTCATTGCTGCCGATGCTGAAGAAATCAATTTCTTCGCAGCACTGATCGATGATGAACATCACCGACGGCACTTCCAGCATGATGCCGAGCGGGATTTTTTCATCGAACGGGATCTGCGCCTGGCGCAATTGCTGTTTGGCCTCGGCCAGTTTTTCCTTCACCCACAGGATCTCTTCCATTGAGGAGATCATCGGGATCATTATTTTCAGGCTACCGTGGGCCGAAGCGCGCAGGATAGCCCTCAGTTGGGTGATGAACAGGGCGACATATTCTTCATAAATACGGACTGCGCGATAGCCGAGGAAGGGGTTGTTTTCCGACGGGATTTTCAGGTAGTCGACCGGTTTATCACCGCCGATATCCATGGTTCGCACGATAATACTGCGCTGCGACGCTGGTTTCAGCGCCTCGCAGAAAATGTTGTACAGTTCGTCCTCATCCGGCGCGCTGCTGCGATCCATATACAGCATCTCGGTGCGGAACAAACCCACTGCTTCCGCGCCATGACCGAAGGCAGATTGGGCTTCGATGGCGTGAGCAATATTGGCTGCGACTTCCATGCGCTGACCGTCGGCGGTACGTGCCTCGCGTTCCAGCCAGATGCTCTGCTGTTCGCGCAATGCGTTCTGCACCCACTCTTCCTGCTGATAATAACGGTCGACGGCGTTGTTTGGTTCCACGACGAGCACACCGGCGTTGCCGTCCAGCCACACCAGCTGGTGATGCCAGCGAGACAACGTTGCGGTTTCTACGCCGACCAGAGTGGGGATATTAAACGAACGCGCGAGGATAACCGTGTGCGACGTAGTACCGCCACTTTTAAGCAACAGCCCTTTTAGCAGCGTCTTGTCGAGCTCCAGGAACTGGCCCGGCGTGAGTTCATCGGCGATACAAACGGCTGGCTGCGTCAGTTGGCCTGACGGCGGAAAGCGGGATTCACCGTAAATCTGCTGTAACAGTTGATAACAGACGTCTCTGACATCCAGCACGCGTTCCTGCAAGTAAGCGCTGCACGACCGCGCGAAGGTCTCACTGAAATGCTGTGCGCTACGAATGATCGCTTCGGCGCAGCTTAAGCCTTCGTTAACGCCGTGCAGTAAATGCTGACGCAGTTCGGTATCTGTTGCCAGCGAACGGTGCGCATCAAGAATGGCGCGGGCGGTGTTGTCACTGCTGAGCTGTTGCAGGGCCAGTGATTTCACCAGCATTGTCAGGCCGTTATCCAAAGCGGATTGCTCTTGTTCCGGCGAGGATGCGGCTGGCAGTCCACGCAGAGTGGTGAGATCAAGTGAGGTGAGCGGCGTTAGCATGCCACCCGCGCTTCCGCTGCATACCGATCGTCCAGGGAAAACCATTGGGTTCAGACGCGTCAGGGATTCAGGCAGTGTGGCCTGTTCCCCGCTATCGGGCTGCTCCATTGGCGTATCGCAGTGGGGAAACTCATCGCGAAGCCACGCGCTCAGCGTCTGCCATGCCGCTTCTTCGTCTGGCCCATTTATATGCAACTGGCAGGCGTCACCGGTCAGGGTATCAGTGCCGATTATCGCCAGTGCGCTCCTGGCATTGCCCTGTCGGCCGTTACGCAGGTTATGCCAGTCAATGCGGGACGAGAAGGTATTGCACAGCGTTTCAACGTGGCTGGCGGGACGGGCATGAACGCCGTGGGGCAAGGTACAACAAAATTCCACAACCTGAACCATGGCCATTTTCCTCAAGATAAACAGGGTATGGCGACAGCATAGAGCGGAGCTGCGGCAGGGCGATATCTGACAAAACTGCCAAAAACTGGACAAATGTAATATCTACGGGAAAGTGGGATTTCACTCACAGGTTGCATCATTTTGCGAGAGAGTACGCAAAAAGGAACCTATGAGACCGATCGCATTTTTCTTCTCACATTACAAAAATCCAGTAAATGGCCTTTTTATCTCCTGTCTGTGACGACGTCGATTGCCTATTGTCTCCCCATCAACGTTATGGATAAGGGCCAGTGGCCCGGGAGCGGCAAATGAAAGAGTTGATACAGATCCTCAAAAATACCCGGCAGCACTTGATGACTGGCGTATCGCATATGATCCCGTTTGTTGTTGCGGGCGGTATCCTGCTGGCCGTGTCGGTGATGATGTACGGCAAAGGCGCGGTACCGGATATCGTGACGGACCCAAATCTGAAAAAACTGTTTGATATCGGTGTGGCGGGGTTAACCCTGATGGTGCCATTTCTGGCGGCCTACATCGGTTATTCCATTGCTGAACGTTCTGCGCTGGCACCATGTGCCATCGGGGCCTGGATCGGCAACAGCTTTGGCGCAGGCTTCTTCGGCGCGATCATCGCCGGTCTTATTGGTGGGATTATTGTCTTTTATCTCAAGCGGATATCGGTGCCGAAAGTGTTGCGTTCGGTGATGCCGATTTTCGTCATTCCGATTGTGGGTACCTTCGTCACTGCCGGCATCATGATGTGGGGACTGGGCGAGCCGGTCGGTGCACTCACTCACGGGTTGACCAGTTGGCTGCAAGGGTTGCAACAGGGCAGCATCGTGGTGCTGGCGATTGTCATGGGCTTGATGCTGGCTTTCGACATGGGTGGGCCAGTGAATAAAGTGGCCTACGCTTTCATGCTTATCTGCGTGGCGCAGGGCGTTTACAGCGTGGTAGCGATTGCCGCCGTCGCCATTTGTGTACCGCCGCTGGGGCTGGGCCTTGCCACCTTTATCAACCGTAAAAATTTCACTTCTGAAGAGCGCGAAGCAGGGAAAGCGGCTTTGGTGATGGGCTGTGTTGGCGTCACTGAAGGTGCTATTCCATTTGCTGCTGCCGACCCGCTACGGGTGATCCCCTCCATCATGTTGGGCTCTGCTTGCGGCGCAGTGACCGCCGCTGTGTTCGGTGCTGAGTGTTACGCCGGCTGGGGTGGGCTAATTGTTCTGCCGGTGGTTGACGGCAAACTCGGCTACATCGCTGCTGTGGCGGCTGGTGCCGTGATCACCGCCGTGAGCGTGAACGTGCTGAAAAGTCTGGCGCGTAAGCAACAAAAGCCGGTTGTTGAGCAAGACGACGACCTGGAACTGGATTTCGACATTCACTAAGAGGGATTGAACATGACAATGATTATCGCAGTAACGGCTTGCCCGTCCGGTGTGGCGCATACCTATATGGCAGCCGAGGCGCTGGAGAGTGCGGCGAAGGCCAAAGGCTGGCAGGTCAAAGTGGAAACTCAGGGTTCTATCGGTCAGGAAAATACGCTGACGGCTGAAGATGTTGCGGCGGCTGATCTGGTTATCCTCACCAAAGACATCGGTATCAAATTTGAAGAACGCTTCCAGGGCAAAACGGTGGTGCGTGTGAACATTAGCGACGCCGTAAAACGGGCCGATGCCATCATGAACAAAATTGATGCTCACCTGAACCCAACGGCCTGATATTACCCCGCCGCAGTGGCGGGTCTGATGAAGCAAAAAGGAGTACCCCATGACGAGTCGCATCCAGCGTCTGAAAGACGCCTTGTTTGCCCACCCGCGAGAAATTTCGCTTGAGCGTGCGCTGCTTTATACCGAAAGCCACCGTCAGTCTGAAGGTGAACCGGTTATCCTGCGGCGGGCAAAGGCGACGGCGTATATTCTTGATAACGTGAACATTGCGATTCGTGAAGATGAGTTGATTGCGGGGAATCGCACCGTTCAGCCCCGCGCCGGAATTGTGTCGCCTGAAATGGATCCGTACTGGCTGCTTAAGGAGCTGGATCGGTTCCCGACGCGCCCACAAGACCGTTTCGCTATTAGCGAAGCAGACAAACAGATTTATCGTGAAACGCTGTACCCTTACTGGGAAAAGCGGTCGATGAAGGATTTCATTAACGCCCGAATGTCGGAAGACGTTAAGGCGGCAATGACCACCCAGATTTTTAGTATCAACCAGACTGACAAAGGCCAGGGACACATTATTATCGATTACCCGCGCCTGCTGGAAAACGGCCTGAGTGCGCTGGTAGCGGAGATGCAGGTGCATTGTCAGCGTAGCCCTGACAATGCTTTTTATGCTGCTGCACTGTTGCTGCTGGAAGCCTCTCAGCGCCATATTTTACGTTATGCGGCGCTGGCAGAAGCGATGGCTGCACAATGCGATGAGCCGGGGCGTAAAGCAGAATTGCTCAAGATGGCGGATATTTCCCGGCACAATGCTGAACTTCCACCGCGTACTTTCTGGCAAGCCTGCCAGCTGTTCTGGCACATGAACATCATTTTGCAGTTTGAATCTAACGCCAGTTCGTTATCGCTGGGTCGTTTTGACCAGTACATGCTGCCTTACTATCAGGCTTCGCTGAGCCACGGCGAAGAGGCGGGTTTTCTGCGGGAAATTCTGGCGTCACTGTGGGTGAAATGTAATGACGTGGTGCTCCTTCGCTCAACCAGCAGCGCACGCTACTTTGCCGGTTTTCCTACAGGGTACACCGCACTGCTCGGCGGCTTAACGGAAACAGGCCGCAGCGCAGTTAATGTGCTCTCTTTCCTCTGTCTTGATGCTTATCAGTGCGTGCAATTACCACAACCAAACCTCGGCGTGCGGGTGAATGAACTTATCGACGCGGCGTTTTTACGCAAAACTGCAGAAACCATTCGTCTTGGTACGGGTATTCCACAAATCTTTAACGATGAAGTGATAGTGCCGGCGTTCCTCAACCGGGGCGTTTCGCTGGAGGATGCGCGGGATTATTCGGTGGTAGGCTGCGTAGAGCTGTCGATACCCGGGAAAACCTACGGGCTGCACGATATTGCGATGTTTAATCTGCTGAAAGTGATGGAAATTGTGCTGCAGGAAAGTGAAGGCGATGCCGGGCTGACGTGGGAAAAACTGCAGGAAAGCATTCGCGCTAAAATCAGCCACTTCATTTCGCTGATGGTTGAGGGCAGCAATATTTGCGATATCGGGCACCGGGACTGGGCGCCGGTGCCGCTGCTTTCGTCGTTTATTAGCGATTGCCTGGTGAATGGCAAAGACATTACCGAAGGTGGGGCGCGCTACAATTTTTCCGGCGTGCAGGGTATTGGCATCGCCAACCTGTGCGACTCGCTTCATGCCCTGAAAGGGCTGGTGTTTGATCAGCAGCGACTGAGTTTTGACGAACTGTTGGCGGTGCTGAAGGCGAACTTCGCCAGCGAAGACGGAATAAAAATCCGCGCCAGGTTGATCAACCGTTTTGAGAAATACGGTAATGATATCGACGAAGTGGACAATATCAGTGCCGATCTGCTGCGTTATTACTGCAAAGAGGTAGAAAAATACTGCAATCCGCGTGGTGGTCAGTTTACCCCTGGCTCCTACACCGTTTCCGCACATGTGCCGTTGGGAGCCGTAGTGGGTGCCACGCCGGATGGACGCTTCGCCGGAGAGCAACTCGCCGACGGCGGATTGTCACCGATGCTGGGTCAGGATCGGCAGGGGCCGACCGCTGTGCTGAAATCAGTGAGTAAACTTGATAATACGCTGTTGTCTAACGGCACCCTGCTCAACGTGAAGTTTACGCCCGCTACGCTGGAGGGGGATGCAGGCTTGCTGAAGCTGGCAGATTTCTTACGGGCGTTCACCCAGCTGAAGATCCAGCATATCCAGTTTAACGTGGTGAATGCCGAAACCTTGCGCGAAGCTCAAAGTCGACCACAAGATTTTTCCGGGCTGGTGGTGCGTGTGGCGGGCTACAGCGCCTTCTTTGTCGAGCTGTCGAAGGAGATTCAGGATGACATTATCCGCCGCACCGCGCATCAACTGTGAGGTGCAGGAAACGGAGGCTGAACGGGCGCGGATATTCAATATTCAGCGCTATTCGCTGAACGACGGGCGCGGTATACGCACGGTGGTTTTCTTTAAAGGTTGCCCGCACCGCTGCCCGTGGTGTGCCAATCCCGAATCGCTGGCACCGTCGATTGAAACCGTCAGACGCGAGAGCAAGTGCCTGCATTGCACGCCGTGCCTGCGGGATGCTGATGAATGTCCGTCTGGCGCATATGAACGCATTGGACGAGATATCACCCTGGCGGTACTGGAGCAGGAAGTGATGAAAGATGCGATCTTTTATCGCACGTCGGGCGGCGGGGTGACACTTTCAGGTGGCGAAGTGCTGATGCAGGCGGATTTCGCCACCCGGTTTCTCGCCCGGCTGCGGCAATATGGTGTGCATACTGCTATCGAAACGGCAGGCGATGCGTCACTGAGCCGCTTGCTGCCTTTGGCCCGACAATGTGATGAAATCCTCTTTGATTTGAAAATTATCGATGCGCAGCAAGCGCTGGCGGTGGTGAAGATGAACCAGCCGCGGGTGATGGCGAACTTCCTCGCGCTGGTAGCCGAAGGGTTGCAGGTCATTCCACGCCTGCCGCTGATCCCTGGTTACACCCTTAGCGATCATAATATTCGGGCGGTGCTGGCGTTTTTGCAGACCACACGCGTCAGGACATTACATTTGCTGCCCTTTCATCAGTACGGTGAGCCAAAGTACCGGCTGCTGGGAGAGGCGTGGGTGATGAACGAGATTCCCCCGCCTTCTGCCGATGAGATTGCGACGGTTCGTCAGATGGCAGAAGCGCAAGGTTTTCAGGTGACAGTCGGAGGTTAAATGACAATAACAGGCGGACGATTTCTGGTGGCGGTGACTGCCTGTGTCAGCGGCGTTGCTCATACTTACATGGCAGCAGAGCAGTTGGAAAAACTCTGTCAGAAAGAAAAATGGCTCATCAAGATAGAAACGCAGGGGGCATTAGGGATTGAAAATTACCTTACTGTGGAGGATATCCGCCGGGCAGATGCCGTGCTGCTAATTACGGATATTGACCTTGATGGGGCTGAACGTTTTACTCACGCCCGGTACGTACAGGTGGGTATCAATGTGTTTTTACGCAAACCGCAAAATGTGATCGGCGCGGTACGCAAACTGCTTTCCGCGCCTCAGCACACCCACATTACTCTTTCATAAGCAGCTGGCTGTGGTATTGCCGACGGTATTCCGAAGGAGAACGTTCGGTATTCTTACGAAACAGGCGACAAAAATAGTTGCTGTCAGTGAAACCGCAAACGTGTGCCACCTCTTTCACCTTCAGATCATAGTTTTTGAGTAACATTTTGGCTTTTTCCAGCCGGGTATAGTTCAGGTATTCGTTAAAGCCCAGCGTGCCGCTTTTATTAAACAGATGCGACAGATAGTTGGGCGAAATATAAAACGCCTGCGCCACGGATTCCCGGCTTAACGGTTCGGCATAATGGGTGTCGATGTGGCTGCGAATCGCTTCGAACAGCGCTTCACTGCGGGAGGCGGTCTGAATATGGCTACCCAGCAAATCCGCGCAATGGCTCAGCAGACTGAACACGATAAGTTTTGCCGTGTGCGTCTCCTGGGGCTGCATCCGAATTTCAATCAGCGCCTGCAACAAAAACGAGCCTACGCGCGGGCCGCGGCGAGCAACATGTTGCTTTGTGACATTCACCAACTGTTGGCCATCCCAGTGCTGGACGCTAAAGCCCAGCTGTTGCTTACCAAACAGAATACTGAGCGTGGTGGCAGGCGTTGTCCACTGCGGACAATTCCAGCTCCCCGCGGGCACGAACAGCATGTCGTGTTGGCGCAAATTGAATGGGCCATCACTGATTTCACCGCTCAGGACTATCTCCAGGCGTGGAAAATCGACCTTAAACGCCAATGGTGGCAGGGTTCCACTTTCGGGGGCGAAATAGCAGGTGCCAGGAACATCCATTGATTCGATCAATGACGCCATGATTCGGGTAATACGGATATCCCTCTGTTCCATAAAGCGAACACTCCCGATTGATTTACGAAGAAGATTATTAAACACTTTTCCATACATAACCTACGGCTATTACTGAAAGTTTAGGGGCATATCGACGTTTCAATTCTTCATTTTTGTTACCTTGCTCATAGCCAGAAGGAAACAACTATCAAATCTGTAGATTTTATCATCTATAACTTATCTGCAGAGCTGTATATCCTGGTATTAAAACACTGAAGGGAGCAGGAAGATGAGCAATCAAGAAAACGATCACAATACGTTGTCTGCAGGGAAGTGTCCTTTTCATCAGGGCGGCCATGACGAAAGCGCAGGGGCCGGAACCAGCACTCGCGACTGGTGGCCAAAACAACTTCGGGTCGATCTCCTCAATCAGCACTCCAACCGTTCGAATCCGTTGGGCGAAGATTTCGATTACCGAAAAGAATTCAGCAAACTGGATTACTCCGCCCTGAAAGGGGACATCAAAACACTGTTAACTGATTCACAATCGTGGTGGCCAGCCGACTGGGGCAACTACGCAGGCCTGTTTATCCGTATGGCCTGGCACGGGGCCGGTACTTATCGCTCCGTTGACGGTCGCGGCGGTGCGGGTCGAGGTCAACAGCGATTTGCACCGCTGAACGCCTGGCCGGATAACGTCAGCCTCGATAAAGCTCGCCGACTGCTATGGCCTATCAAACAGAAATACGGCCAGAAAATTTCCTGGGCTGACTTGTTTATCCTTGCGGGTAACGTGGCGCTGGAAAACTCAGGCTTCCGTACCTTTGGTTTCGGTGCCGGACGCGAAGACGTCTGGGAACCGGATCTTGACGTAAACTGGGGTGATGAAAAAGCCTGGCTGGAACACCGTGACCCTGAAGTGCTGGCGAAACGTCCGCTGGCCGCGACGGAAATGGGCCTGATTTACGTTAACCCGGAAGGGCCAAACGCCAGTGGTGAGCCGCTTTCTGCCGCGGCTGCCATTCGTGCCACTTTTGGCAACATGGGGATGAACGACGAAGAAACCGTGGCGTTGATTGCGGGTGGGCATACGTTGGGTAAAACCCACGGGGCTGCAGCGGCAACGCATGTCGGTGCCGATCCTGAAGCCGCGCCGATCGAGTCTCAGGGCCTGGGATGGGCAAGCAGTCACGCCAGCGGCGTCGGCGCCGATGCCATTACCTCCGGTCTGGAAGTGGTCTGGACGCAAACGCCAACCCAATGGAGCAACTTCTTCTTCGAGAACCTGTTCAAATATGAGTGGGTACAAACGCGCAGCCCGGCGGGTGCTATCCAGTTCGAAGCCGCCGATGCACCTGACATCATTCCTGATCCGTTCGATCCGTCCAAAAAGCGTAAGCCAACGATGCTGGTCACCGACCTGACGCTGCGTTTCGATCCGGATTTCGAAAAAATTTCCCGTCGTTTCCTTAACGATCCGCAGGCCTTCAATGAAGCCTTTGCTCGTGCGTGGTACAAACTGACGCATCGGGATATGGGGCCGAAGGCACGTTATATCGGGCCGGAAGTACCGAAAGAAGATCTGATTTGGCAGGATCCGTTGCCGCATCCGTTCTTCCAGCCATCAGCGTATGATATTGAGAGTCTGAAAGAGGATATTGCCGTTTCAGGACTGTCTGTCAGTGAGCTGGTGTCGGTAGCGTGGGCATCTGCGTCTACTTTCCGCGGTGGTGATAAGCGTGGCGGCGCTAACGGCGCACGTCTGGCACTGGATCCGCAGCGTCATTGGGAAGTGAACGCCACGGCGGCGCGTGTTCTTCCGGTACTTGAAGGCATCTATAAATCTGCGCATAAAGCGTCACTGGCCGATATCATCGTGCTGGCAGGCGTGGTGGGTGTTGAGCAAGCCGCCAAAGCAGCGGGCGTGTCTGTCACCGTGCCTTTCGTGCCTGGCCGTGTCGATGCGCGTGAGGATCAAACGGACGTTGAAATGTTCAATCTGATGGAGCCAGCGGCTGACGGTTTCCGTAATTACCGTGCGCGTTTGGATGCTGCGACCACTGAATCACTGTTGATCGATAAAGCCCAGCAACTGACGCTGACCGCGCCGGAAATGACTGTCCTGGTCGGTGGTCTCCGTGTGCTCGGCGCGAACTTTGATGGCAGTAAACACGGCGTATTTACTGAAAACGTGGGCGTGCTCAGCAACGATTTCTTCGCAAATCTGCTGGATATGAACAACGAGTGGAAAGCCGCGGATACCTCTAATGAGCTGTTTGAAGGCCGTTGCCGTCAGAGCGGTGAAGTGAAATACACCGCAACGCGTTCAGACCTGGTATTTGGTTCTAACGCCGTACTGCGCGCCCTGGCTGAAGTGTATGCCTGTGAAGATGCCAAAGAGAAGTTTGTGAAAGACTTCGTGGCGGCGTGGGTGAAAGTGATGAATCTGGATCGCTTTGACCTGCTGTAAGGTCTTCGTGTGACAGCATCAGAATGAAACTGGGCGGTTGTTGAATACTCCCGGCAGGTGCCGGGAGTATGAAGGGTGCGGTTACAGGGTCAGTTGACCGAATGCGCTCTCCCAGTCCTGCTCAAATTTCGCGATCGCGGATTCCACCGCTGGTATGTTGAGCATCTGCTGTGCGACATCTAACGGCAGAGTGATGGCTTCACATCCTGCCAGCAGGCAGTCCAGAGCCTGACGCGGGGTTTTAAAACTTGCGGCCAGGATCATGGTGTCAGGCGCATGAAGTTCGAGCAGGGTTTGCAGTTCCTGCACCGTTCGAATACCGTCCCCGCCCTGGGCATCAATACGATTCACATAAGGGGCAACGTATTTCGCGCCTGCGAGCGCAGCCAGCAGACCCTGAGATGCACTGTATACGGCCGTCCCGAGGGTGGTTATTCCTTCTTTCTTCAGCTGTTTGATGGCGACTAAGCCTTCTGCTGTTACCGGAATTTTCACCACAATGCCCGGTACGGTATCGCGAAGACGTCTGGCTTCTTCCACCATCCCCTGAGCATCGCGGCTCATGGTCTGTGCAAACAGCGTACCTTCCTCACCGATGGCTTTTTGCAGGCGAGGCAGGACTTCCCACAGTGTTTCTTTCCCTACGGCCACAATGCTTGGATTGGTGGTCACACCGGCGACGGGAAAGATGCGCGCCAGACGTTCGACTTCCGCCACATTGGCGCTATCAAGATATAATTCCACACTCTTTTCCTCTTACTGAACAGCAATCTCTTCTCCGTCGAGCCCGAAAATGAACATCCTGGAGGAGAGCGCCGGAATGATTTTCTGGCGACAGAATAAGGGAAATGGGTCTCTCTCCACCACGTGACATATCTGCCAAAAACTGGACAAATGTAATATACATCGTGATGTGTGATTTATGTCACGAAATGAGGTTGATGCTTTCTGAGAGTGAGGTTATGCAGGCAGTTGAACGGTATGTGTTTTTACATTGATATTACAAAAATCCAGCAAGCTGTCTCCTGAGACATAAAAAAAACAGGCATAACTGTGCTATGCCTGTTTTGCATTTATAACGTATCGCGTGGTGCTGTTAGCCGGTATTACGCATACCCGCTGCAACCCCGGCGATAGTGACCATCAGTGCCTGCTCGACGCGCGGATCCGGCTCTTTGCCTTCTTCTTCCGCCAGACGCGAACGGTGCAGCAGCTCTGCCTGCAGAACGTTCAGCGGGTCGGTGTAGATGTTACGCAGCTGGATAGACTCAGCAATCCACGGCAAATCGGCCATCAGGTGAGAATCGTTGGCGATGTCCAGCACCACTTTGATGTCGGCTTCCAGCAGCTTGCGCAGCTCGGCACCCAGTGGCCACAGCGCTTTCTTCACCAGACGCTGATCGTAGTACTCCGCCAGCCACAGGTCGGCTTTGGCGAATACCATTTCCAGCATGCCAAGGCGAGTGGAGAAGAATGGCCAGTCGCGGCACATGGTTTCCAGTTCGCTCTGTTTGCCGTCTTCCACCACTTTCTGCAATGCCGCTCCAGCACCCAGCCAGGCTGGCAGCATCAGGCGGTTTTGTGTCCATGCGAAAATCCACGGGATAGCGCGCAGAGATTCTACGCCGCCGGTCGGACGACGTTTTGCCGGACGTGAACCCAGCGGCAGTTTGCCGAGTTCCTGTTCCGGCGTGGCGGAGCGGAAGTACGGCACGAAATCTTTATTTTCACGCACATAGCCGCGATACATGTCGCAGGAGATATCCGACAGCTCGGCCATGATGTGACGCCATTCCGGTTTTGGCTCCGGTGGCGGCAGCAGGTTCGCTTCGAGAATTGCGCTGGTGTACAGCGACAGGCTGCTGATGGTGACTTCCGGCAGGCCGTACTTGAAGCGGATCATCTCGCCCTGTTCGGTAACACGCAGGCCACCTTTCAGGCTGCCTGGCGGCTGGGAAAGCAACGCCGCATGGGCTGGCGCACCGCCACGGCCGATAGAACCGCCGCGACCGTGGAACAGCGTCAATTCGATACCGGCTTTTTCGCAGGTTTTGATCAGCGCGTCCTGAGCCTGATACTGCGCCCAGGAAGCAGCCATCACGCCCGCGTCTTTCGCGGAGTCGGAATAGCCAATCATCACCATCTGTTTGCCCTGGATGAAGCCGCGATACCAGTCGATGTTTAGCAGTTGCGTCATGACATCGTTGGCATTGTTGAGGTCATCGAGCGTTTCAAACAGCGGCGCAACCGGCAGCGCAAAGCCGATCCCGGCTTCTTTCAACAGCAAGTGAACGGCCAGCACGTCTGACGGCGTTTTTGCCATCGAGATAACGTACGCGGCGACTGAGCCTTTTGGTGCTTCAGCGATCACTTTGCAGGTGTCGAGTACTTCGCGGGTTTCTTCGCTCGGCTCCCACTGGCGCGGTAGCAGAGGACGTTTTGAATTCAGTTCGCGGATCAGGAACGCCTGTTTGTCGGCTTCAGACCAGTTTTCGTAATCACCAATGCCGAGGTAGCGGGTCAGTTCGCCCAGCGCTTCGGTGTGACGAGTGCTTTCCTGACGTACGTCGATACGCACCAGCGGCACGCCAAAACACTTCACGCGGCGCAGGGTGTCGAGCAGTTCGCCGTTGGCGATAATGCCCATACCGCAGGCCTGCAACGATTTATAGCAGGCGTACAGCGGTTCCCACAGTTGCTCATTTTGGGTCAACAGACCGGCAGGTTTTGGCAGTTTTTCGCCTTTCAGGCGCGCTTCCAGCCAGGCCTGGGTCGCCATCAGCTGGCTACGCAGGGTTTTCAGCAGGTAGCGGTATGGCTCTGCAGCACCGGCTTCGCCGACGTATTCACGCAGTTCGTCGGTGCATTCCACCATCGACAGTTCGGAAATCAGCAGTTGAATATCTTTCAGGAAAAGGTCGGTCGCTTTCCAGCGGCCCAGCAGCAGTACGGTGCGGGTGATGTCAGAAGTGACGTTCGGGTTGCCGTCCCGGTCGCCGCCCATCCACGAAGTGAAACGTACAGGCACGAAATCTACCGGCAGCTGGTAACCGAGGTTATCTTCCAGCTGTTCATTTAGCTCGCGCAGGTAGTTCGGCACGCCTTCCCACAGGCTATTTTCGACAACCGCAAAGCCCCATTTGGCTTCATCCACCGGGCTTGGGCGATGCTTACGAATTTCATCGGTATGCCAGGACTGCGCAATCAGCTGGCGCAGACGGCGCATCAGCTGGTGCTGTTCGTAGTCGGCGATATCTTTGTTATCCAGCTGCTTCAGGCAGTTGTTCACTTCCACCATTTTGTGGATCAGCGTTCGGCGGGTGATTTCCGTCGGATGCGCGGTAAGAACCAGTTCCAGAGACAGGTTTTCCACCGCTTTTTTGATGGTCGCTTCGTTCAGGTTCGGCTGATCTTTGAGTTTACGCAGGGTGCGGGCAATCACTTCCGGGTTGCTGGCCGCTTCGCCTTTCGGCGAAATGCTGTGATATTGCTCGGCGGTATTCGCCAGATTCAGAAACTGGCTGAATGCGCGGGCGACCGGAAGCAGCTCGTCGTTAGACAGATTCTGTAACGTAGTGAGCAGCTCCTGGCGATTGGCCTCATTGCCCGCGCGGGAGGATTTTGACAACTTACGAATGGTTTCAACGCGATCAAGAATGTTCTCGCCAAGGGCATCTTTGATAGTTTCCCCTAACACCTTACCGAGCATACTGACATTACTACGCAAAGCGGAATATTGTTCGTTCATTACCCCAGACACCCCATCTCATTTATGTATGTCCCTGGATTTCGCACAACCGTGATGAGACCGCTGACGGCGATACAAAATCGTTCGGACATGGTATTCGGTATTTTCTCGTCTTCACTTTATAAAGCCACGTAAAAACCCCTACGTCAATTGTTGCGAAATCGCTTCAGCAAACGAAAAAATGGCGGAAATTTGCCAAATTAAACTCAGCGGCAGTGAGATAAGCGCTTCTTATGGAAATGTGAAGTGAATCACCCTCTCAGGCAGAGAGGGTGACGGCAGAATTAATGCCAGCAAAAGTGATGGACGACCTGGGTAATCAACTCGCGAGTCGGTTTGATGAAGCGGGTTTCGAGGTATTCATCTGGTTGATGCGCCTGATTGATGGAGCCCGGCCCGAGCACCAGCGTCGGACACAGCGTCTGAATGTACGGCGCTTCGGTGCAGTAATTCACTACTTCGGTTTGTGTGCCGAGCAGTTTTTCCACTACCTGAACCAATTGATGATCAGGTGGGCAGGCATAGCCAGGGATTGGCGGATGCAGATCGGACACCGTCAGACGACCCGGCCATTTTTCACTGACTGGAGCCAGGGCTTCGGTGAGCAGGCCATTAAGATCGTCGAGGGTCATGCCCGGCAATGGACGAATATCCATATGCAGTTCACAGCAGGCGCAGATACGGTTAGACGCATCACCGCCATGAATGGCCCCGAGATTGAGCGTCGGGTACGGCACCGCAAACGCGTCGTAGTGATAGCGTTCTTTCAACGAGTCGCGCAGCTGCATGATGCGGCCAATGGCATCGTGCATCAGTTCGATGGCGTTCACGCCACGGTCCGGATCGCTCGAGTGTCCTGACTGCCCCAATACGCGGATGGCATTAGAAATATGGCCTTTGTGCGCGCGCACTGGTTGCAGGGACGTCGGCTCGCCGATGATGGCGCAGTCCGGGCGAAGTGAGGTGGATTCTGAGAAATAGCGAGCACCCGCCATGCTGGTTTCTTCGTCGGCGGTGGCCAGAATGTAGAGCGGTTTTTTCAGCTGTGTGATGTCAACGTCACGCAGGGCGTCAAGAATAAAGGCGAAAAAGCCTTTCATGTCGGCGGTGCCGAGGCCGTACAGCTTGTTGTCATGTTCGGTCAGCGTGAACGGATCGCGCGTCCAGCGGCCATCGTCGAACGGAACGGTATCAGTGTGGCCTGTCAGTAACAGCCCACCCGCGCCGTGTCCGGTGCTGGCCAGCATGTTGAATTTATGACGCGTGCCTGGGACTGGCTGGATCTCGACAGTGAAGCCAATTGTGGAGAACCAATCCGCCAGAAGATTGATTAAACCTTCATTACTTTGATCAAGGGATTCTTCGGTGGCGCTGATAGACGGTGTGGCGATCAATGCGCGGTAAATCTCGATAAATGGCGGTAAATTGTTTTTCATTGTTGACACACCTCAGGTCATGATAGTATCAATATTCATGCAGTATTAGTGAATAAAAATACACTATCGTTGAGCATAAAGGAACCCGATGTTGAATACGCTGATTGTAGGCGCAAGCGGTTATGCAGGCGCTGAGCTGGTGAGTTACGTAAATCGTCATCCGCACATGAACATAACCGCTTTGACGGTCTCAGCGCAAAGCAATGATGCCGGAAAGTTAATTTCTGATCTGCATCCGCAGCTGAAAGGCATTGTCGATTTGCCACTGCAGCCGATGTCCGATATTCGCGAATTTTCCGCGGGTGTGGACGTGGTGTTCCTCGCGACGGCCCACGAAGTGAGCCACGATCTGGCACCGCAGTTCCTCGATGCGGGTTGTGTGGTATTTGACCTTTCCGGCGCGTTCCGCGTCAACGATGCTGATTTTTATCAGAAATATTACGGCTTCACGCACCAGCATCCTCAGCTGCTGGCACAGGCAGTGTATGGCCTGGCAGAGTGGAGCGGTGACAAAATCAAAGAAGCGAATCTGATTGCGGTCCCGGGTTGCTACCCGACGGCGGCACAGTTGTCGCTCAAACCGCTGATTGACGCCGGGCTGTTAGATCTTTCCCAATGGCCGGTGATCAACGCCACCAGTGGCGTGAGCGGTGCAGGGCGCAAGGCCGCGGTTTCTAACAGCTTCTGCGAAGTCAGCCTGCAGCCTTATGGCGTGTTCAACCATCGCCACCATCCGGAAATCACCACTCACCTGGGCGCAGAGGTGATTTTCACCCCGCATCTGGGTAACTTTAAACGCGGTATTCTGGAAACGATTACCTGCCGTCTGAAGCCGGGCGTTACCCGTGCGCAGGTCGCGGATGTTTTCCAACAGGCGTATGCGAATAAACCGCTGGTGCGTCTGTATGACAACGGCGTTCCGGCCCTGAAAAACGTGGTCGGCCTGCCATTCTGTGATATCGGTTTTGCCGTTCAGGGCGAGCACCTGATTGTGGTCGCCGCAGAAGATAACCTGCTCAAAGGCGCGGCGGCTCAGGCTGTGCAGTGCGCGAACATTCGTTTTGGCTATGCCGAAACCCAGTCTCTTCTTTAATGGATACCTGATGATGAATCCTTTAATTATCAAACTCGGTGGTGTGCTGCTGGACAGTGAAGAAGCGCTGGAGCGTCTGTTTACCGCGCTGGTGCATTATCGCGCGGAACATCAACGTCCACTGGTGATTGTGCACGGCGGTGGCTGTGTGGTGGACGAGCTGATGAAACAGCTGAATCTGCCCGTGAAAAAGAAGAATGGCCTGCGTGTGACGCCTGCTGATCAGATTGACATCATTACCGGTGCGCTGGCGGGAACGGCGAACAAAACGCTGCTGTCGTGGGCCAAAAAACATCATATCGCGTCCGTGGGTCTGTATCTCGGCGACGGCGACAGCGTGACGGTTTCTCAGCTCGACGAAGAGCTGGGTCACGTAGGTCTGGCGAAGCCGGGTTCTCCGGCGCTGATCAATACACTGCTCGCAGGCGGTTTCCTGCCGGTAGTGAGCTCTATCGGGGTGACCGAAGAAGGCCAACTGATGAACGTTAACGCTGACCAGGCCGCGACAGCGCTGGCGGCAACGCTCGGTGCGGATCTGATTCTGCTTTCCGATGTGAGCGGGATCCTTGATGGCAAAGGCCAGCGCATTGCCGAAATGACGGCGGCGAAGGCGGAACAGCTGATCGACCAGGGCATCATCACCGATGGCATGGTAGTCAAAGTGAATGCCGCGCTGGATGCCGCCCGTACGCTGGGCCGTCCGGTGGACATCGCGTCATGGCGTCATGCCGAACAGCTGCCATCGCTGTTTAACGGCACGCCGATCGGCACGCGTATTCTGGCTTAATATTCTGTGCCGGATGGCGCTACGCTTATCCGGCCTACGTGGTTTTGTAGGCCCGGTAAGCATTGCGCCACCGGGCAAAAATTTCATTACTAAGGAAGCATGTTATGGCACTTTGGGGCGGGCGTTTTACTCAGGCAGCAGATCAGCGGTTCAAACAGTTCAACGACTCTTTGCGCTTTGACTACCGTCTGGCGGAGCAGGATATTATTGGCTCTGTGGCCTGGTCTAAAGCGCTGGTGACGGTGAACGTATTGACTGCGGCGGAACAGCAGCAGCTTGAAGACGCGCTGAACGTATTGCTCGAAGAAGTGCGTGCGAATCCGCAGCAGATTCTGGAGAGCGACGCGGAAGATATTCACAGCTGGGTGGAAGGTAAGCTTATCGACAAAGTCGGCCAGCTGGGGAAAAAACTGCATACCGGACGTAGCCGTAATGACCAGGTAGCGACCGACCTCAAGCTGTGGTGCAAAGACACCGTGACCGAACTGCTGAGCGCCAGCCGCCAGCTGCAGGCCGCTCTGGTGGAAACCGCACAGCAAAACCAGGATGCAGTGATGCCGGGTTATACCCACCTGCAACGCGCGCAGCCGGTGACCTTTGCTCACTGGTGTCTGGCTTATGTCGAAATGCTCGCCCGTGACGAAAGCCGTTTGCAGGATACCTTGCGTCGTCTGGACGTAAGCCCACTGGGCAGTGGTGCGCTGGCTGGTACGGCGTATGAAATCGATCGTGAACAACTGGCAGACTGGCTGGGCTTTGCATCGGCAACCCGTAACAGCCTGGACAGTGTATCCGACAGAGACCACGTGCTGGAGTTGTTGTCGAACGCATCCATCGGCATGGTGCATCTGTCGCGTTTTGCGGAAGACCTGATTTTCTTTAACTCCGGTGAAGCGGGCTTTGTAGAGCTGTCTGACCGAGTGACGTCAGGCTCTTCCCTGATGCCGCAAAAGAAAAACCCGGATGCACTGGAGCTGATCCGCGGTAAATGCGGCCGCGTGCAGGGCGCGCTGACGGGCATGATGATGACCCTGAAAGGTCTGCCGCTGGCGTATAACAAAGATATGCAGGAAGACAAAGAAGGGCTGTTCGACGCGCTGGATACCTGGCTCGATTGCCTGCATATGGGCGCGCTGGTGCTGGACGGTATTCAGGTGAAACGCCCGCGTTGTCAGGAAGCGGCGCAGCAGGGTTATGCCAACTCTACCGAACTTGCAGATTATCTGGTCGCCAAAGGCGTGCCATTCCGTGAAGCGCACCATATTGTGGGTGAAGCGGTGGTGGAAGCTATTCGCCAGGGCAAACCACTGGAAGCGCTGACGCTAGCAGAGTTGCAGACGTTTAGCGCAGTGATTGGTGATGATGTTTACCCGATTCTGTCGCTGCAATCGTGCCTTGATAAGCGTGCCGCTCAAGGCGGCGTCTCACCGAAGCAGGTTGCGCAGGCGATTAAAGATGCGCAGGCCCGCCTGCTCTGATCATCGCTGATGCCGGGTGGCGCTGCGCTTACCCGGCCTACAAATACCGTTCGAGCTTGGCGAAATGCCGGGCTTTTTTATGCAAAAAAAAGCGGACCACGGGGTCCGCAAAGTTCACGTTGGCTTTCGTTATTCATATCAGAGAGGAACTCTGAACGGGTCGGTGGCTTCAAGGGTTTGTGAGGTACCGCCTCGTTTATGTGGAGTATTATTGACCACAACCCTTGATAGGGATAATCGTTCATTGCTATGCTATCTATCGCCATGAACTATCGTGGCGATGGAGGATGGATAATGAATATTCGTGATCTTGAATACCTGGTTGCCTTAGCTGAGCATCGTCATTTTCGCCGTGCGGCGGATTCCTGTCACGTCAGTCAGCCAACGTTAAGTGGGCAGATCCGTAAGCTGGAAGATGAGCTGGGCGTAATGCTGTTGGAGCGTACCAGCCGTAAGGTGCTGTTTACGCAGGCAGGATTATTGCTGGTGGATCAGGCGCGCACCGTGCTGCGCGAGGTAAAAGTGCTCAAGGAAATGGCGAGCCAACAGGGCGAAGCGATGTCCGGACCGCTGCATATTGGCCTGATCCCCACCGTGGGGCCTTACCTGCTACCGCAGATTATCCCTATGCTGCATCAGGCGTTCCCGAAACTGGAAATGTATCTGCACGAGGCACAGACTCATCAGCTGCTGGCGCAACTCGACAGCGGTAAGCTCGACTGTGCAATCCTGGCATTGGTCAAAGAGAGTGAAGCCTTTATTGAGGTGCCGCTGTTCGATGAGCCGATGATGCTGGCGATTTACGAAGATCACCCGTGGGCGAATCGCGACCGCGTGCCGATGTCCGATCTGGCCGGTGAAAAGCTGTTGATGCTGGAGGACGGGCACTGCCTGCGCGACCAGGCGATGGGCTTTTGCTTTGAAGCGGGGGCGGATGAAGATACCCATTTCCGCGCCACCAGTCTGGAAACGCTGCGCAATATGGTTGCAGCAGGCAGCGGCATCACGCTGTTACCGGCGCTGGCTGTGCCGCCAGAGCGTAAACGTGATGGCGTGGTTTATCTGCCGTGCATTAAGCCGGAGCCTCGTCGTACCGTCGGTCTGGTTTACCGTCCAGGGTCACCGCTGCGCAGCCGCTATGAGCAGCTGGCAGAGGCCATCCGCACGCAGATGGATGGCCATTTCGATAAACCGTTAAAACAGGCGGTTTAAGCCGTTCAGCGCGGCAACCCGATAGGCTTCCGCCATGGTCGGGTAGTTAAAGGTGGTGTTAACGAAGTACTCGATGGTGTTACCACCCCCTTTTTGCTCCATTATCGCCTGGCCGATGTGAATGATTTCGGCCGCGCGCTCGCCAAAGCAGTGTATCCCCAAAATTTCCTTGGTTTCCCGATGGAACAGGATCTTCAGCGTTCCCACATTCATTCCGACAATTTGCGCCCGCGCCAGATGCTTAAACTGCGCCCGACCGACTTCGTACGGGACTTTCATCGCCGTCAGCTGCTGTTCGGTTTTCCCGACAGAACTGATTTCCGGGATGGTGTAGATGCCCGTTGGAATGTCTTCAATCAGGTGCGCGGTGGCTTCGCCTTTGACCAGCGCCTGAGCAGCAATTCGGCCCTGATCGTATGCCGCAGAGGCCAGACTCGGGTAACCGATAACGTCGCCGACTGCATAGATATGCGGAATGGCGGTCTGGTACATGCTGTTCACTTTCAGCTGACCACGGCTGTCGGTTTGCAGGCCGATGTTTTCCAGCGCCAGGCTGTCGGTGTTACCGGTACGTCCGTTAGCGAACAGTAAACAGTCGGCTTTGAGCTTTTTGCCAGACTTCAGGTGCATGATCACGCCGTCGTCCATCCCTTCAATTTTCTCGTACTCTTCGTTGTGGCGAATAACCACGCCGCTGTTCCAGAAGTGATACGAAAGGGAGTCTGACATTTCCTGATCGAGGAAGGCTAACAGGCGATCGCGGGTGTTGATCAAATCAACTTTGACCTCCATTCCGCGGAAGATCGACGCATATTCACAGCCGATAACCCCGGCACCGTAGATGATCACGTGGCGTGGTTCATGGTGCAGGCTGAGGATGGAGTCGCTGTCGTAGACGCGTGGGTGCGAGAAGTCGACGTCGTCCGGACGATAAGGGCGTGAGCCGCAGGCGATGATGAATTTCTCCGCCGTCACCGTTTCGACCGAGCCGTCATGGCATTCGAGCGCGAGGGTGTGCTCATCAACAAAGTGGGCGTCGCCCTGCAGAATTTCGCAGTGGTTACGTTCGTAGAACCCCTGGCGCATCCGCGTCTGCTGGTTAATCACGCTGTCGGCATGGTTGAGAATGTCGGCAAATGAAGAACGAAGTAGTCGGGTATGGTCGCTGTAGAGAGGATTCTGGTTGAATTCGATAATGCGGCTTACGGCGTGACGAAGCGCTTTCGATGGGATGGTGCCCCAGTGGGTACAGCCACCACCGACGTTGTGATAACGCTCGATGACGGCGACACGGGCTCCTTGCTTAACCAGCCCCATTGCAGCGCCTTCGCCGCCCGGGCCAGAACCAATTACTATTGCATCATAATCGTAGGTGTGTGGCATGGTAAGGCTTACCTGTTCTTATACATAAAAGCAACAGAATAGTAACATCATTGCCCCGATAACCCAATTATCGTTGTGCTTTTTTCACACTGGAGAGCACAAACCGCCCGTAAACAATCATTCACAAAGCACCTCAAACAGATTAGTTTTAATCTCTGGTATAGTGCCGATAAGGCAGATGGAAGGATTCAGACATCGTGATGGGCGTTAGAGCGCTACAAAAAGAAAAAACCCGGCGTTCGCTGGTGGAAGCAGCATTCAGTCAACTGAGTGCTGAAAGAAGTTTTGCCAGCCTGAGCCTGCGTGAAGTTGCGCGAGAGGCGGGGATTGCGCCGACCTCTTTCTATCGTCATTTCCGCGATGTGGACGAACTCGGGCTGACCATGGTCGACGAAAGCGGGTTAATGCTACGTCAGCTTATGCGCCAGGCGCGTCAGCGTATTGCCAAAGGTGGCAGTGTTATTCGCACGTCCGTGTCGACCTTTATGGAGTTTATTGGCAATAACCCCAATGCATTCCGCTTACTGCTGCGTGAACGTTCTGGCACCTCTGCGGCGTTTCGTGCCGCCGTCGCCCGTGAGATTCAGCACTTTATTGCGGAACTTGCTGACTATCTGGAAATCGAAAACCATATGCCGCGCGCCTTCACTGAAGCGCAAGCCGAGGCGATGGTCACCATCGTATTTAGTGCAGGTGCAGAAGCACTGGACGTCGGCCCTGAACAGCGTCGGCAATTAGAAGAGCGACTGGTATTGCAGCTGCGGATGATTTCCAAAGGCGCGTATTACTGGTATCGCCGTGAACAAGAGAAAGTGCACACCATTCCGAAAAACGTGAAGGATGAGTAATGAAACAGACAGGTCAAGACAGAGGTACGTTGTTACTGGCGTTGGTCGCTGGTTTATCCATTAATGGGACATTTGCTGCACTGTTCAGCTCCATCGTGCCCTTTACCGTATTCCCCCTGATTGCGCTGGTGCTGACGGTGTACTGCCTGCATCAACGTTACCAAAATCGCACCATGCCGGTTGGGCTGCCGGGGCTTGCCGCCGCGAGTTTCATCCTCGGCGTACTGGTGTACAGCACCGTCGTTCGTGCGGAATACCCGGATATCGGCTCTAACTTCTTCCCGGCCGTGCTGTCGGTGATTATGGTGTTCTGGATTGGTTTCCGGATGCGTAATCGTAAAGCTGAAATCACGGAATAATACGGATGAGCCCTCTCAACGAGAGGGCTAAAAGGCAGGATTACTTCTTCGTCAGCCAGACCCCACACTCCATGTGATGGGTGTACGGGAACTGATCGAACAGCGCCAGGCGCTCAACGTTGTGCGTTTGGCCCAACGTTTCCAGATTCTTACATAACGTTTCCGGATTGCAGGAAATGTACAGAATACGCGGGTACGCCTGCACCATCTTCTCGGTTTCGCTGTCCAGCCCGCTGCGCGGTGGATCGACGAAAATCGTTTCACACTGATATCCCTTCAGATCGATACCCTGCAAGCGGTTGAACTCGCGAACGCCGTTCATTGCCTGGGTAAACTCTTCCGCAGACATACGAATAATTTGCACGTTATCAATATGGTTAGCCGCAATGTTGTACTGCGCAGCCGCCACAGAGGGTTTGGCAATTTCGGTCGCCAGCACGCGGTCAAAGTTGCGCGCCAACGCCAGCGAGAAGTTACCGTTGCCGCAGTACAGCTCCAGCAAATCCCCTTTCGAATTCTCAGTGGCATTCAGCGCCCATTCCAGCATCTGAATGTTCATCGCCGCATTCGGCTGGGTGAAACTGTTTTCCACCTGACGGTAAATCATTTCCCGTCCGCCGACCGGCAAACGTTCATCAATAAAGTCCTGATCCAGCGCAATTTTGGTTTTTGTCGCACGGCCAATCAGATGCACGTTCAGGTTGGCCGCGCGTAACGCGTCACGCAGTACCGTGGCGGCGGCCTGCCATTCGTCATCCAGCTTCTTATGATAAAGCAGCGACACGATGGCCTGATTGCTCATGGTGGTCAGGTAATCAATCTGGAACAGCTTGTGACGCAGGACTTTCTCGCCCTTCACGCCTTCCAGAATGGCTTTCATCAGCGTGTTAATAAGTTCGCTGGCCGCCGGGAAGGTATCGACACGAATGCGCTGTTTGGTCGCCTGATCGAAGATGATGTGGTAGAGGTCGTCGCCGTCGTGCCACATGCGGAATTCTGCACGCATGCGGTAGTGACTGACAGGTGAGCGGAACACCTCCGGCGCAGGGGCATTGTGTGGCGTCATCATGCTTTGCAGTCGGACAACCTTCTCTGCTAGCTGGGCCTCGTACTGTTCTGTCGGCAGGTGTTCGGGGGTCATGATGCTTCCTGAAAGAGATAAATAACGCGGCGATTGTAGGGAATGCTCACAGGATGTCCAGCCCTTGATGGCCTGGGGCGGTGATTAGCAGTCTGGACATCTGCATGTTACTGAATGTAGCATCCTGTTTCCGGTCTTGTGAGTTAAAAGGGAATCCAGTGTAAATCTGGAGCTGACGCGCAGCGGTAGAGTAAGGCGAAATGAGAGCGTAAGCAGACACTGCCAACAGGTGGGAAGTCATCGTTTCATTGCCCCGATCCCATTCGGGGGCCTTCTAGCCCGAAGACCTGCCGGAGTACGTCGCAACGGATCCTCATCATCGCGAGCTACTGATGAGACCAGCGGCATCCTTCTTATTTATTGGATGCTTTTAACAATGATTAAAAAAGCTTCGCTGCTGACGGCGCTCTCCGTCACAGCTTTTTCTGGCTGGGCGCAGGATAGCAGCTCAGACACGATGGTCGTCACGGCAAACCGGTTCCAACAACCTGAAAATACGGTGCTGGCGCCGGTCAGCGTCGTTACCCGACAGGATATTGATCGCTGGCAATCTACCTCTGTTACCGACGTTATGCGTCGTCTGCCCGGTGTGGATATCGCGCAAAATGGCGGACTCGGACAAAGTTCTTCTTTATTTATCCGCGGCACCAACTCCAGCCATGTGCTTATTCTGGTCGATGGCGTGCGTCTGAACCAGGCGGGCGTCAGTGGTTCATCAGATTTAAGTCAGTTCCCGATTAGCCTTGTGCAGCGTATCGAATACATCCGCGGGCCACGATCGGCGGTGTATGGCTCTGACGCGATTGGCGGTGTGGTTAACATTATTACGACCCGTGAAAAAGACGGCACCACGTTGAATGCCGGTGTGGGCTCGAACGGCTATCAAAGCTACAACGGCAGCACCCAGCAGAAACTGGGAGACAACACCCGGGTGACGCTCTCCGGGGACTACACCTATACCAAAGGCTACGATGTTGTGGCGGACGGGAATACCGGTGGCCAGCCGCAGACAGATCGTGATGGCTTTATGAGTAAAAGCCTTTACGGCGCGCTGGAGCATAACTTCTCTGATGAATGGAGTGGTTTTGTGCGCGGCTACGGTTACGATAACCGCACGGCTTATGACAACTCTCCTTATATGGGCGTGCTCGTTGATACTCGCAAGCTTTACAGTCAGACCTGGGATGCGGGAGTGCGCTTTAATAACGACATCTTCCACTCGCAGCTGACCTCCAGCTATAGCCACAGTAAAGACTACAACTACGATCCGCGTCTGGGGCGTTACGACTCCACGGCGACGCTGGATGAAATTAAGCAGTACAACATGCAGTGGGCCAACTCGGTGGACGTCGGCCATGGCAACATTGGTGCGGGCGTTGACTGGCAGAAGCAAACGACGGAGCCTGGCACCAACTACGTCACTGATGGCTACGAGCTGCGTAACACCGGTCTTTTCCTGACGGCATTACAACAGTTCGGTGAGTTCACCTTTGAGGGGGCGGTTCGTGGCGATGATAACTCGCAGTTTGGCGATCACGGTACCTGGCAGGGCAGTGCGGCCTGGGAATTTGTCGACGGCTATCGTTTCGTGGCGTCTTATGGCACAGCGTTTAAAGCACCGAATCTGGGCCAGCTGTATGGCTTCTATGGCAATGAAAATCTCGACCCTGAAGAGAGCAAGCAGTGGGAAGGGGCGTTTGAGGGCCTAACGGCGGGCGTCAACTGGCGTGTGTCTGGATACCGCAACGATGTCGATAATCTGATTGATTATGACTACAGCCTGAATCAGTACTACAACGTGGGCAAAGCGCGCATTAAAGGTATTGAGGCTACGGCATCGTTCGACACCGGTCCGTTATCACACACCCTGAGCTATGACTATCTCGATGCCCGCAATGCGCAAACCGATGAGTTGCTGTTGCGTCGGGCCAAACAGCAGGTGAAGTACCAGCTGGACTGGCAGGTATATGATTTTGACTGGGGCGTGACGTATCACTACCTGGGCACCCGTTATGACACCGCGTTTGATCCGAGCACTTATACGTCAGAGACGGTGAAAATGGGCGGTGTCAGTCTGTGGGATCTTGCCGTTTCATATCCGGTCACCTCTCACCTGACAGTTCGTGGTAAAATCGCCAACCTGTTCGATAAAGACTACGAGACAGTTTATGGCTACGAAACTGCAGGACGGGAATACAACTTGTCTGGCAGCTACACCTTCTGATCCACGTCCCACCGTCCTGGTGTTTGATTCCGGGGTCGGTGGGTTGTCGGTTTATGATGAGATTCGGCACCTGCTGCCGAGTCTTCATTACATCTACGCTTTCGATAACGTTGCCTTTCCTTATGGCGAGAAGAGCGAAGCCTTCATCGTCCAGCGCGTGCTCGAGATAGTCACCGCGGTTCAACAGCGTTATCCCCTCGCTCTGGCGATCATCGCCTGCAACACGGCAAGTACCGTTTCACTTCCTGGTCTGCGCGAAAAATTCGCCTTTCCTGTGGTGGGGGTGGTGCCAGCGATTAAACCGGCAGCACGTCTCACGGCGAACGGTGTGGTTGGGTTGCTGGCAACGCGTGGCACGGTAAAGCGTCCTTATACACGTGAGTTAATCGAGCGCTTCGCGAATGAGTGCCATATTGAAATGCTGGGTTCTGCGGAGCTGGTGGAACTGGCGGAAGCGAAACTGCATGGTGAACCGGTACCGCTCGATGAGCTGCGTCGTATCCTGCGCCCATGGTTGAGAATGGCAGAGCCACCAGATACGGTTGTTCTGGGGTGCACGCATTTCCCTTTATTGCAGGATGAACTGCTTGAAGTCCTGCCGGAAGGTACGCGGCTGGTAGATTCCGGCGCGGCAATTGCACGCCGAACTGCCTGGCTGCTTGAACATGAAGCGCCTGATGCCAAATCTTCAGATACGAATATCGCTTTCTGTATGGCTCAGACAGCAGAAACTGAACAACTTTTCCCCGTTTTGCAGCGTTATGGCTTCGAAAGGCTCGAAAAGCTGTCTGTTTAGTAGGCGTTTGAGTAAAAAAGAGACGGTTGAAAAGTTTTTTGCAAACAGGGCTTGTCAACGTCTCAGAACTCCCTATAATGCGCCTCCACTGACACGGAACAACGGCACGCTAGCCGCCGGGTCAGAAGGGTTTCTCAGGAAATCCTGACAGAGAAAAGCGAAAATAAACGCTTGACTCTGAATGAGGAAAACGTATCATACGGGACCTCGAGTTAGCAAGCGAAAGCGCGTAACTCACTGCTCTTTAACAATTTATCAGACAATCTGTGTGGGCACTCAAAGTGACATGGATTCTTAAACGTCGAAAGACGCTAAATAGAATACCAAGTCT